>CAYNOE010000027.1:9070-19817 GCA_964398745.1 uncultured Lachnobacterium sp. | reverse complement strand
ATTTACCCGGCCGGAGGGAATTTCTGCATACTTTTCCGCAAGGTCGGAGGTGAAAGCAGGCAGGGAGGAGGCCGGCAGCAGCTCATTAAAGCTGAAACGGTCGCTCTGGGTCAAAAAACGGGAATCCGGCATCCTGTCCGTCGTGACAAAATCCCAGAAACCGATATCCGGCATCAGCAGCATATTTTCGCCGTTCATTTCAGAAAAGGACAGGCTCTTTCTTCTGGCATATCTGTGTCCTTTCGGAAGGGCAAACATCAGGGTTTCTTTCATGCACTCCTTCCAGAAATACTGTTTTCCGTCCGGCTTTATATGAGTGACTACCAGCTGGTAGACATTATTCTCCAGGGCGGTCAGAAGTCTGGCATCCTGCTCCATCTCGGTCTGCAGGGACATATGGGGGAAAATATTCGTAATTAAAGGTGCAAGGCGCCATATAGGGGCAGGGGCGCAGATACCAAGGGTAATGGTACGGTTTCTCCGGTCAAAATCCCGTGCTTTTGCAGCAAGGGAGTCAGCGTCATCCAAAAGTTTATTTGCCATTTCCAGTACATAGTTTCCGTTTTCATTCAGTTCCAGCCGGTTTTTCTTTCTTTCAAAGAGGGTGAGACCTAAATCCTCCTCCAGTTTTTTCATGTTCCTGCTGAGCGCCGGCTGTGAAAGATGCAGGATTTCTGCAGCTTCTGACAGGGTCCCGGTTTCTGCAAAGGCCACAAACTGGCGTAATTCGTAGAGTTCAATCATGTTTTCAATCTTTACCTTTCAGTATCAGTTTCATTTATAGCAGTATTCATTACTGGCATTGTATTTTTTTGAAGAGAAAGCTTATAATACAAACAGAAACACGGAGGTGAACATTATTTCCGGATTTCTGAAAACCTCAAAACAGATTATAGCAGGAAAGGACGGTGTTTTCAATCATGCTGTTTTATTTTACGGCTACAGGGAACAGTCTGTATGCAGCAAAGCAGTTGGATGATGACAGAATCAGCATTGCGCAGGCAGTCCACGGGGAAGGAAAGAAATACACCGCGGATAAGATTGGCGTTGTCTGCCCGGTTTTTGGGCATGAAGTTCCGGAGCTGGTCAGAAAGTTTCTTTCAAAGGCAGAGTTTGAGACGAATTATTTTTATCTGATCCTGACATACGGCAGCCGCCATGGCGGAGCAGCCAAACTGGCACAGGAGATGCTTGAAGGGTTCGGAATCCATCCTGCCTATATCAATGTGGTGCTGATGGCAGATAATTTTCTGCCCGCTTTTGACATGGATGAGCAGAAGCGGACAGATAAAAAGGCGGATGTTCAGATTGCCCGGATTCGTGAGGATATCAGAAACGGAGTAAGGTTTATCTCACCGGTGACTGCTGCCGACAGGGAGGTACACCAGGAATATCTGGATAGAATTGCAAAAATGCCAAAGGATGCATTCAAAAATATTTACCGCATTACAGATGAGTGCATCGGCTGCGGAATCTGCACGAAAGTATGTCCAAATAAGTGCTTTCGGCTGGATGGGGCAAAAAGCGTATGGAATCCCAAGGGGTGCATGACCTGCATGGCCTGTATCCATGCCTGCCCGATGATGGCAATCCAGCTTCGGATACCGGAGAAGAACCCGAAGGCCAGGTACAGGAATGAAAATATCAGCATCTGCGAGATTGTGGATGCAAACAATCAGTGGGAAGAAGGCTTTCAGTAACTTTTGGTTATATCATGCGAAGCATGATTGACAATAAAGAAAGCAAAGTAAAAAATAATATCATGGAGGTAGAATTATGGAATTTATTACGTTAAACACAGGAGTAAAAATGCCGCTTGAGGGATTTGGAGTATTCCAGATTCCGGATGCCGCACAGTGCGAGCAGGCCGTTTACGATGCGATTAAAACAGGCTACCGTCTGTTAGATACAGCGGCAGCTTACATGAATGAGGAAGCTGTGGGAAAGGCCGTGAAAAGGGCGGTTGCAGACGGACTGACTACAAGGGAAGAGCTTTTTATTACCACAAAAGTATGGGTGCAGGATGCAAAGAGCGAAGAAACGGCTTACGAGGCTGTCAAAGCTTCCCTGACAAAGCTTGACATGTCCTATGTTGACCTGATTCTGCTGCACCAGCCGATGGGTGATTATTTTGCAGCGTACCGCGGAATTGAGAAGGCATACAGGGACGGTCTGGTAAAGGCCATCGGAGTGGCAAACTTCTATCCGGCAGTTCTTATGAACCTTTGCGAGAATGTGGAAGTGATTCCGGCAGTCAACCAGGTAGAGCTGCATCCGTTCTTCGTACAGGCGTCTGCCCTTGAGAACATGAAGGCTTACGGTGTTGTCCCGCAGGCATGGGGACCTCTTGCAGAGGGGAAACACGGAATATTTACCGATCCACAGCTGACTGAAATTGGAAAGAAATACGGCAAAAGTGCAGCACAGGTGGCTCTCCGCTGGAATGCCCAGCGTGGTGTGTCCATCATACCGAAGTCTGTTCATGTGGAGCGTATGGAGCAGAATATCGACATCTGGGATTTTACCCTTACCGATGAGGAGATGGAAAAGATTGCCGCAAAGGATCTGGGGCACAGCGAAATTGTGAACCACGATGATCCGGCGTTCGTAAAGATGCTCTGTGGAATGAAGGTTCATTAACAGGAGGTTTATTCCCGCGGGCATCAAGCCGGGTAGCCGCGCTGGCGTCAGGGCAATCCGGCAGTTTATAAACCTTTAAGAAGGATATAAGAGGACTTTGGATACAAAATATGTATCCGAAGTCCTTTTTTTAAATTTATTTTGTAGCATCCTTTATCGTCTTAAGTATTTTTGGACGCTTCCACTTATTATTTACTTTGTCATAAAGCCAGTAAACATGATCATAATTCTCCGGGGTGCCATCCTCGTATTCAGTAAGTTCATAGAAGTCCTCCCACCACAGGGCGGGGATGCCGCGTTGCCTTGCCTGCTTAAAGAAGTAGGTAATATCAGACAGGTGGGCTTCCTCCGGCTCCAGATAGCTGACACCGGTTTCGCCAATAATCACAGGTATTCCGGTACGGTTTGTAAATGCATCAATGTACGCGAAAATCTGATCCGTTGCTGCCTTGCTGTTCTGCGCTTCCATCTCGCCGTAGCAGTGTACCTGCATGATAAGGTGGTCATCCTGCGGCGGTGTCATGTTTTCAAGTGTTCCGGGGTAGCAAAATTTTGCCGCAACAACACTCAGTATCCGGTTCTTGTTTTTTCCTCCGGTGGCGCGGACGGTCTTTACAAACAGTTCGTTCAACTCGTTTACGCGTGGATGCTGCAATTCAGAGTCATCGTATCCGAATGCCCCCGGCTCGTTGCAGGTTTCAAACATCAGCTTCCGCGGGTAATTTTTAAAATATTCGGCAATCTGCTTCCATACCGCGGCAAACCGGCGGTCAACATAGTCCTTGTACTGTGCGTCCATCCATCTTGTATCCCAGTGGTCGCCGACAAAGCTTTTTCCAGTATAGTCAGCGTGGAGGTCAAGGATGCAGTAGGCATTATTCTGCAGGATGTAATCAATCTCCTCCGCCACCTTCTCAAGCCATACCTTGTCTATCTTGAAGGTTTTGTCATCTACGAACGGTGTCCATGAAACCGGGAGGCGGACAACATTTGTCCCTTCCCTGAGGAAAACATCCGCAGCTTTTTTGGGGTCATACTTCATACCGTGTCCAAGGCAGATATAGTAATCCGCCTTGTCCTCGGGTGTTTTAAAAGACAGATCGGATACAAGGGTGGTTTCAATCCGCGCCCCGTTAAATTTTTTGTCCGGCTTAGGCAGCCTGGACCTGTAGAACTCCAGTGCGGCACTGTACCAGCCGTATGAATCGGCATCCTTGCTGTTGGTAATGCTGTATTTGCCGTCCAGGGCGGACAGTTTGATTTGGCTGCCGTCTGCAAGCACAATCCTGCTATTTTTCAGTTGGATTTTTGTCTGTCCGTTCTGCACATTCGTGAAAAACTCAGGAAGAAACATGGAATCCATCCAGTCTGCCCACGGTTTGCTGTCATCGTAATCCGGAATCGCGGCGCTGGCGGTAAAGCTGCCCTCATGCGTCCCGGGGGAGGCAATCCATTCAGAGCTGCCATCCCAATAGGTCAGCGAAAGGCCGAATTCCCCGGTGATTGGACGCTCTGTGGTATATCCAATGTCGTCGTGCGGATGGTCGAAATCCGGCTCGGTTTCCGAAAAAATATCGGCGATGTTTACACCCCAGCCGCTCATGTCCGCCAGTGCTTCGTTCGCTGTCTTTACATCTTTATCAAGTATAAGATACAGATAAACTGCAAGGTCTGCACGTGTTGACGCTGCACCGGGATTGAATGTTTTGCTGCGAAGCTTAAGCAGACCGCTTCGGTCTGCCCAGGCGACAGCGGTTTTGTAATATTTCTTCTTTGAGTATCCTTTAGCGACCGTGCCTTTTGCAGAGGCAGAGGGTTTTCCCATCGCGCGCCAGAGAAAAGTTATGGTTTTTGCCTCGGTGCATTTTTTGGAAGGATAAAACCTGCTTTTGGACGTATCGGAAAGAATACCTTTTTCAACCGCCCACAGCACCGGTTTGTAAAAAGAATCGCTCTTTTTTACATCGGTAAAGGGATTTTTCTTTGACTTTGCGGCAGGTTTTCCCATTGCACGCCAAAGAGCTGTTATGACCTGTGCATTTGTGCATTTTTTGGAAGGCTGGAACTTGTTTTTGGAGATGCCGGGAATAATGCTGTTATTTGCCGCCCACATTGCCGCATCGTAAAAATAGTCGCGGGCTTTGATGTCCGTAAGCTTTTGTGCAGATGCGGCAAATGCCGGTGTGACAAGGTTCAGCATAAGCATGAAACCAAGGATAAGGGAATAAAACTTTTTCATGACAGATTCCTCCTTTAAGATAAAGCTGTGATTTATAGTGATTAGCCTATTTTATCATAAAAAGAAAATGAGTTGGTGTGCTGCCAGCACACTTTAATCCCTAATGTAAAATCTTATACCCATGGAGTTGTACATCGACTGAAAGAAATAAGCGGTTCCTGAGCCGTGAATAGTAACGATGAGTAAGTTCTGGTGTTTGAAAATCCTCATTTTCCCCTTTTTTAAGGCACCACACAGTGATATAATATATCCTGTTTAAAACGATTATACGATGGAAGTGGGAAAGAAGGAGTTCACATGGAAAAAAGTATGGATATGATAAACGGTTCGCTGGGAGATAAAATTATCAAGTATGCGATACCGCTTGCTGTGACCGGAGTTTTACAGCAGTTGTTTAATGCGGCGGATTTGGCAGTGGTTGGTAATTTTTCCGGCAAGGAGGCTATGGCGGCGGTGGGAAGCAATGCGCCTGTCATCGGACTTCTGGTCAACCTTTTTGTCGGAATTTCGCTTGGAAGCAATGTTATTATTGCCAGGTCCATCGGCCAGAAAGACAATGAAAATATTTCAAAGGCAGTACATACATCAGTGGTCGTGGCACTGCTCGGAGGAGTGTTCCTTGCGGTGTTAGGGGAAGTTCTGGCTCCTGAGGTTGTAAAAATGTTAGAGGTTCCGGGAGAGGTATATCCGCTGGCAATCAAGTATTTACGGATTTATCTGGCCGGGATGCCGGTAATCCTTCTTTATAATTTTGAATCGGCAATTTTTAGAAGCTGTGGGAATACCAAAACGCCGCTTTTTGCCCTGGTTGTTTCAGGCGTTTTAAATGTTGTGCTCAATCTGCTCTTTGTTCTGGGACTGGGGATGGATGTGGACGGCGTTGCAACGGCGACAGTGATTTCCAACCTTGTCAGTTCGGCAATCCTGTTTGCGGCACTGATGAAGACTAAGCTGGCGATTAAAATCTATCCCCGGAAACTGCGGGTGCATGGAGAGGTGCTGGGGCAGATTCTTAAAATCGGAATTCCGGCAGGCGTACAAGGAATGATTTTTTCCTTTGCCAATATTATTATCCAGTCAGCGGTCAACAGTCTCGGAACGACAGTGATGGCAGCGTCTTCGGCGGCTTTTAATCTGGAAATTTTCTCTTATTACATCATGAATTCTTTTGGGCAGGCATGCACTACATTTGTCGGACAGAATTACGGAGCAGGGAAGGGCGACCGCTGCAAAAAAACGCTAAAGCTCTGCCTGTTGCAAAGCCTGGTGAGTACGGCAATAGTCAGTATTCTGATTCTGCTGTTTAGTCAGCCGTTACTCGGCATCTTTAACTCAGATCCGGAAGTGATTGCAACGGGACGAATCCGGCTGGAATATATTTTCTTTGCCTATCTGTTCAGTTTTGCCCAGGAGGTGCTGTCGGGGTATCTGAGAGGCTTTGGCGTATCTTTTATTCCGGCGGCTTGTTCGGTCATAGGAATCTGCGGCGTGCGGCTTACATGGATTTTCACAGTGTTTCGGCAGATGCCGTCCTTTACGACAGTTATGCAGGTGTATCCGCTCAGTCTGGGCATAACGGCGGTGGTTATTCTGGTGGTAACGCTGTTTATGAAGCCATCAAGGCGGTTTTTATGAACCGCCTGCCATTCGCGCTCAATATTTACCATTCGCGCCGTTTCCGGAATCCAGAGGGGAAAACTGCTATAATAAAATAATCTGAAGAACAAGGATTACAGATAGGAGGACATAAGCTATGGAGCGAAAGAAAAAGAGGACGATAAGACGGCACTGGCTCAGCCTGCTGCTGGTCTTTGCATTAATCGTCACGGTTCTGCCAACTACGGTGCCTGCTGCAACCATGGTTAAAAAGGTTGCCGTCACCATGAGCACGCCGAAGGAGGGGGCGTCTCTTCCCACCAGTGCAAAGGTGTCGAACAGCAGTGTAAAGGTCGCTGCCGTCAAATGGAAGGGAAGCACGAACAGCGGCAAGGCAAAAGGCAATGTGAAATATAAAGTGACAATTACCCTGCAGATCAAATCCGGCAAGGCGGCAAAATTTGGCACCGGTAAAATCAGCGCCACGGTAAACGGCAAAAAGGCCTCCGTCAAGCGGAACAGTGCAAAAAAAATCACAGTAACCTACACATTCCCGACACTCGGAAAGACGATTTTAAATCTTGGCACGACCAACACAAAGGAGGAAATCAACGCCAAGTGGACCGCCCTAAAGCCTGTGAACAGCGATAAAAATCTTTTCATCAAGGAACCGGAGGTAGTCAGCGCACCTTTCAAAACGGGAACGGTAAAAAGCGAGGTCCTGACGGACGGCATCAATATGTTGAATTTTAGCCGTTATGTGGCAGGACTGAACTCAGATGTGTCCTTGGATAGTACGCTAAACGAAAAGACTCAGTATGGTGCGGTTTTGATGGCGCACATTAACAAGATGGAGCATAAACCTGCAAAGCCGTCCGACATGGATCAGAGCTTTTACGCTAAGGGTTATGAGGCGACTTCGAGCAGCAACCTCGCCAGATACATCACCGCCAACGCCGATGCGACGGGGGATACGAAGGAGTTTTTAAGCTGGTCCGTTCGTTCATGGCTCTCCGATTCGGGCGTCTCATCGCTTGGACATCGGATTTGGTGCCTTGACCCGGTCATGAAGGGAACAGGTTTTGGCGTTGCCATCGGAAAAACCTATACCTATTCTGATATGTGGGTAATGGATACGAACAAATATGGTACGGGAAGCGGCACAAGTAACTGGGATGCGATTCCGTGGCCTGCTGCGGGCTATCATCCGACGAATCTGATTACTAAGGATGATGAATGGTCTGTCCGCTTCAATGGAAAGCGATTCAGTGTCAAAAGCTCCGACGTCAGGGTAAAGGTGACGAACGCTGCCGGAAGGACGCAGGAGTGCAAGACCAGAATTAACACAGACTTTGGGGATCCGGTTCTCATATTCCAGCCGACCGGCACAGTCGGAAACGGCGATAAATATGATGTGGAGATTTCCGGTATCACGAAAGGCGGCAGTCCGGCGGTCATAAAGTACAGCGTGGAGTTTTTTAAGCTGGGCAGCACTTCGACAAACAAGCCGTCCGATACGTCTGCGGATCTGGACCTGAGCGGAGAGATTACTTATAAGAAGCTGTCAGATTTCATCTCTAAGAGTGGAAAAGGGATTACTGTGACCAATGATACCACGGAGGAGTCTCTTCTAAAGGCTTTGACGTCATACCTTCCGGCAAACAGCGGGTATGCGTTTACCATACTTCATTTCAGCAAGACCAATGCTACGGTGAAGAAAGATGGTTCGATTTTTGCCACAGTGGCATTTATCGACCTTGCAAAAAATTATACCTCATCCGGACAGTCGGTCGTATACAGGATTCCTGCGACGGGAACCAGCGATGCGGGGGAGGCTAAAAAAATTGATGAGGATGTAAAGGCAATCAGGCAGGCGTTTAAAGCACGCATTGCCTCCGCAAAATCGAAGGATGACCTGAAGAAGAAAGACCTTCTCGAGGTGGCGAAGAATGCGGTGAAAAACGGTTCCAGCGTTGAATGGCTGAACGACCCGCTCTTTTCTACTATGTCCGCGAAGGACGGAAAGAACGGCTGGGTGAAGGGAGTGCTTTCTGTGAAGCTTGGAGCGGAGATACGGGAGATTGAGTTTTACGCCGTTCTCCATCCAGATGGCAGTATCACAGATGGAAGTAAATAATTATAGAATTAAATAATCTGGAACATGACAATACATAAGCGGAGCTGCGGCTCCGCTTTATTTTTATATCCTGTCAGGGAATAAACGGTTATTCCGTAGGGAAAAAATAGAGAATTATATGGTAGAATAAAAATAATGCAAAGAACGCTTATTTATGGAATTAAGGAGAACTGCCATGGGTGCATCAGTTTTAATTGTGGATGATGAAAGGGAAATACGGGAAATGCTCAAAGCATATTTTACGCTGGAAGGATATGTGGTATATACGGCGAAAAACGGAACGGAAGCGATGGATAAAGTGACCAGGGGCTGCGACATTATTCTGCTGGACGTCAATATGCCGGATATGGACGGATACGAAGTCTGTGAACGTATCCGGGAATTTGTGAACTGTCCGATTCTGTTTCTGACGGCAAGGATTGAGGAAGAGGACAAGGTAAGGGGATTCCGCTGCGGCGGTGATGATTACATTGAAAAACCCTTTGGCATGATGGAATTAAAAGAGCGGGTGGCAGCGCATTTACGGAGGCAGCAGAGGATAAAAGCGCCGGAGGCTGTGGGATTTGCCGGAGGATTTACAATTTCCTATTCGGCAAGACAGGTCATGTTTGACAGTGAGGTGGTCCGCCTGACAAAGACGGAATATGAAATTGTGGAATTTTTAAGCCGGCATAAGAACCAGGTATTTACAAAAGAAATGATATACGAGCGTCTGTGGGGATTTGACAAGGACGGGGAAGACAGCATTATCACGGAACATATCAGAAGAATCCGGCAGAAGCTTGGGAAATATTCAGATGAAACAATGGTGGAAACCGTCTGGGGAGTGGGATACCGATGGATTGGATAGAAGAACTTTATCAAAAGTGGAAAATAAAAATGAAAAACTTTTCGCTGAAAAAAGCGATGGTGGTATATCTTCTGTGTGCAATTATTCTGGCAGCACTGGCGGCTGTTATTACAATTAATTTCTGCCATGACTGGAAGAACCTGATTCAGCGTGTCAATGGCATAGGGGAGGATTACCGGTATACAGGCGATGGGCGTTTTGTGTCATACAAAGCCAGCGCTATGGGATATGAGGAGGCAGTCGGAATTATCAGACTGGGGAAAACGGATGCATTTTTCTTTTACATGCTCTCCCTTGTGCAGATGCTGTGCATTCCGGTATATTCTGTAGTTACGGTTTTTCTGGTTTCTTTTTTCTATTATAAAAACAGGCTGAAAGAGCCGCTTTTACTGCTTACGCTGGAAACGGAGGCAGTAAAACGGAATGATTTAAGTTTTTCTTGCTTTTACGGCAGTGCGGATGAAATGGGGGAAATCTGTGGAGCCATGGATATTATGAGGAAAGCCGTGGTGGATAACCAGAGGAATATGTGGGAACTGATGGAGGAGCAGAGAAAAATCAATGCGGCGTTTGCCCATGATTTACGGACGCCTTTAACCGTTATTTCCGGCTATGCGGATATGCTGATGGAATACTACCCGGCAGGGCAGATAAGTGAAAAAAAGCTGGTAGAGGGGCTTTCCTCCATTAAGGAGCAGGCCGCAAGACTTAAAAATTTTTCCGAAACCATGAAAAAGGTGGACAGTTTTGAAGTTCTGGAGGTGAAAAAAAAGAAATATAAGACAAAGGATTTAAAAAAGAAAATTACGGATTTTGCAAGGGGCATGGAGGGGGAGGATACACCGAAAATTGTGTTTTCCATGCAGTCTGATGGAGAGGAAATTTACTGTGACGAAAATATCATACTGGAGGTGCTGGGAAATCTTTTGTCCAATGCCCTCCGGTATGGGAAGGAAAATGTTGAGATTCTGGCAGTTAAGGAAGAAGACAGGCTCTTTTTATATGTGAAAGATGATGGAAGGGGCATGACAAAGGAAGAACTTTACAAGGCGGACAGTCCTTATTATTCGGATAAAACATATGAAGAAGCGGGGCAGGATATGCATTTTGGGCTGGGACTTACCATATGCAAAATTCTTTGCAAAAAACATGGGGGAAGCCTTGGGTTTTCAAACAGTGTGGAGCATGGGGCGATTGTCTGTGCAGAATTTTTTGTTGGATAAATTTTTTTTGTAGGGAATTTATAGAGAATTTACTGGTATTCTTTTTTGCAGGCAAAGATATG
>CAYNOE010000027.1:0-8970 GCA_964398745.1 uncultured Lachnobacterium sp. | reverse complement strand
AGGACGTAAACAAGTCATACGGACCAAAACATGCATTAAAGGATATCAGCTTAAGGATACCGCAGGGAATGTTCGGACTGCTGGGAAGAAACGGGGCCGGAAAAACGACACTGATGAAAGTGCTTGCGACTCTGCTTCAGGCAGACAGCGGGGAAATTTCCGTCTGCGGCACGCCGGTAAAAAATACGGCAAAAGTCAGGGAAATGACCGGGTATCTTCCGCAGGATTTTTCCATGTACGGAAATATGGGGGCATATGAGGCAATGGATTATCTTGGGGTGTTATCCGGTTTAACGAAAGCTGAAAGAAAGGAGCGGATTCCAGTACTGCTGGAGCGGGTGAATTTACAGAATAATTACCGCACAAAGGTTAAGGCGATGTCCGGCGGTATGAGAAGGAGGCTTGGGATTGCGCAGGCAATTCTGCATGACCCAAAGGTACTGATTGTAGATGAGCCGACTGCAGGGCTGGACCCGGAGGAACGTGTCAGGTTCCGTAACCTGTTATGCGAGACGGCGGAGGAGAGAATTGTGATATTATCCACCCATATTGTGGGGGATATTGAAGCGACCTGTGAAAATATTGCAATTATGGATGCAGGGGAAATTATTTATAAAGGAACAGCGGCAGAGCTGTTGTCCTTTGCAGACGGAAATGTATATACTGCGGATATCTCCCGGATGGAACTGGAAAAGGTGAAACATGAGTATCTGGTGACCGGAATGCTGACACAGGGAAACCATGTAACTGTTCGTTTTTTACTGCGGGAAGAAACGCAGAAACTGTTTGAAGGAGCCGTGCCGTGCGAAGTCAGCGTGGAAGATGCCTACATGTATCTGATGTACCAGAAGAGAGGTGACGCGTCATGTTTTTAGCATTGTTAAAAAAAGAGTGTTCCTGCTATCTGCGGAGTGTTACTTATTTTATCTATCTGGCAGCCATTATCCTTTTTTATGTTTCCCAGATGGGTGATTTTGAGACGGTGGAAAAGCCGGTACCGGGATATGAGGATTACGGATTTGTCCGGACAACGGACAAAGAGCTGATTATGCAGAATAAACTGCAGCGGCTGCTTCAGGAATATGTGACGGAGGAATATACCACTTATCCGGTTGGTTTTTATAAAGCAGTGCGGTTAAATGACAAGGAGCAGAATGAGGTAAAGGAAATGCTGCTTCACATGACAAACCTGGGTGAAAAGGAGCTGGAAGCATACTGTAACGGGGAAGCTGATGAGATAAAGCTGGAAGTAAAAAAAGGGCTTTCCTTTGAGGAATTCTCTTCGGAAATGGAAAAGCTCTGCGGTATGCTGGGCGCAGGAAGCCAGTACAGCAAAGAAAAACTGGAATATACAGAAATTCCCGGAACATATGAACAGGCACTGGCAGAATATGAAAGCCTGATAAAGGATGATAAGGTGACAAATGCATATGCAAGGCTGTTTTGTGATTACATGGGAATTCTGCTTGCAGTCCTGCCCGTTTTTCTGGCAGTAACCAGGTCATTAAGGGACAGGAAGGCATGTGCGCAGCAGGTGATTTATATGGCAAAAACCGGTTCAAAAACCCTGGTATTTGTCCGCTTTCTGGCAGCCGTTATTGTGACAGTGGTTCCGGTTCTACTGCTGGGAGGAATGCAGATGCTGCAGGCAGTGTATTTTGCAAAAAGTATTCATGCACAGTATGATCTTTTTGCATGCGTAAAATATACCGGATTCTGGCTGCTTCCGACCATCCTCATCAGTCTTTCCGTGGGATTTTTCCTGACAGAGCTGACGGACAGTGCCATTGCTGTTTTCGTGCAGGGAATCTGGTGGTTTACAAGCATTTTTCTGTCCACAGATAATTTAGTCGGGAGCGTGGGATGGAACCTGATTCCGAGGTTTAACACGGTGGGAGAATTTTCGGTATACGGGCAGATGAAGGAGCAGCTGTTTAAGAACCGTCTGGTCTATACAGGGATTGCCATTCTTCTTATGATTCTGACAGTTCTGGTTTATGACAGAAAACGGAAGGGGGAATTTGTAAGTGCTGGAACGAAATTACGAAATCGCAAAAGTTAACTTTAAGCGCCACCTTTTTGCCCACTTTGCCGTTGCAGTTGTATTTGTACTGATTGCACCTCTTCTTATGGGAATGAAAAATCTTGACGGGATGCAGGTGGCAAAAATCATGGAATTTTATCTGGGGTTTTTAGGCGTTATTCTTCTGGTTCCTTTATTCCTTCCGGATACGGATAAGAATATCAGGGACCTGCTGGCATCCAAAAAGACGGCGCTTGTTACGGTGCGGCTGCTCCGCCTGCTGGAAGCCGTCTTGTGCCTTCTGGTGCTGCTTGTCCTGTTTTTATATATATTGAAGACAGGGGACTGCAGGTTCAATTACGGGGAATGTTTATATGCAGCAGTATCCAATGCTGTTATGATGGGCGGTACGGGGCTTTTGTGTTACAGCCTTGTGGATAATATTGCACTTGCCTATATGATACCGTTTCTTTATTACGCCATGTCCATGGGCGGCGGGGAAAAATACCTGGGGCATTTCTGGCTGTTTGGATACAGCGGGGGAGGAAACATATGGGAAAAAGGCTGGCTTTTTGCCGGAGGAATTTTGCTTGGTGTATTATCACTTGTGATACGGGAGTGGCGGCGGGCATAGGATATTACTGATTCGGCGGGCGATGCAACGCTAAGTAGCATGAAAATAATCCATTGTATATAACTGTTGGTAGTGCAACCGGAGTGTTTACATTATGATTGTGGCATAAAAACGGAAAGGTGGTTGCGCTAATGGGCAAACAGACAGTTATATCGGCAAAACATTTAAAAAAGTCTTTTGGTAAAAAAGAGAATGTTCAGACAATCTATGAAGATTTGAACATCGATATTTATAAGGGGGATTTTACGGTGATTATGGGTTCATCGGGAGCAGGAAAATCCACCTTAATGTATTCCCTGTCCGGGATGGATAAACCGGATGGCGGGGAAATCAACTTCGATGGTACGGACATCACGAAGTTAAACAGCGACAGACTGGCAGTGTTCAGGCGGAGCCAGTGCGGATTTGTATTCCAGCAGATTTATCTGATTGATAAGATGAGCCTTATGGATAATGTCGTTACGGCGGGGGTGCTTACAAACAGGGACAAAGAGGATATTAAAAAACGTGCCAGGGAGCTTTTTTCCTTAGTAAATATTCCGGAAACAACATGGAAAAAAACGCCATCCCATGTTTCCGGCGGTGAAGCGCAAAGGGGAGGCATTGTGAGGGCGGTCATCAATCATCCCAATGTACTTTTTGCAGATGAGCCGACAGGTGCGTTAAACTCGGCGAACGGAATAGCAGTCCTTGATGTTTTCAGTTCGCTTCATGAGAAAGGGCAGAGTATCGTCATGGTCACGCACGACAGGAAATCTGCTTTGCGTGGCAGCCGCATCCTTTATATTAAAGACGGTGAGATTTTCGGCGAGTGCAATCTGGGCAGATTCGATCCTGATAACGCCGAAAGAACTGAAAAATTTGAAAAATTCATTACGGAAATGGGGTGGTAGTATTGGGTAAGACGTCAACACTGATTATACATAATCTGAAAAAAACAAAAGGGCAGTATGTATCCTTTGGCCTGATTATATGTCTGACGGCGTTTATTATGAACATCGCCCTTGTGCTTGCCTTTCAGACTTTTGGCGCTTATGACAGCCGTTTTACCGAGCTTGACACTGCGGACATCAATTTTATCATTCCGCAGCTTCAGGATGACAGTACAATTACCGGTGAGTCTGGGGAAATTGACGGGGTACTGGCAGTCGAAAAGCACGGCGGCATGTTTGTTCCCGCAACCGTTCGTGAATTTGCGGATTCTGATTTTGATATGAATACCGTTTTCTATAATCTCGATGAGGAGAGGACGCTGAACCGGCTCGATGTTTCACAATATTTGAAAAAGAACGAAAACACCGTTTATGTGCCGCTGTATATGAAAGAACTGGGCGGTTTTACCGAAGGCGGCGATATTACCTACTCCATCGATGATAAGGATTACACTTATGAAATTGGCGGAACCGTATCGGAAATGCAGTACGGAAACTATGGCACCGGACTGATTGGAGCATATTTACCTGCGGCTGCGTATGAAAAATTTTCAGATGAACACAGTGAACATGCCATAATGGAATATTCGCTGAAAACTGCAGACAACGCAGATTTAGTCCGGATTAAAAATTCCATAACGGAAATGCTGGGCGATAAAGGAATCACTGCGTTAAATATCAATGACAGAGCCGTCTGTAAGCAGACCAGAACAATGGTATGCACCCTGCTTATCGTTATATTTCTGGCGCTTGCAGTCATCATTCTTGCGGTAAGTATTTTCTTAAGCAGCTTTCGGATCCGCAGTACGATTGAGGATGAGATGGCGCAGATGGGCGTCCTGAAAGCTGTCGGTTATACGAGTCAGCTGCTTATCCGTTCAGCCGTCTGGCCTTATGTGCTGACAGGTACTGCTGCCACAGTGTCCGGCGCGGCTTTGTCTTATGCGGTGCTGCCTTCTGTGGCAATGGTTCTGGCAATCCAGTCAGGATTTACCTATACGCCCGTATTTGATGCCCCGGCACTGCTCATCGTGGTTTTCGTGCCTGTACTGGCAATCGTATTGTTTGCTTACATCTCTGCAAAGAAAATACATAAGCTGGAGCCGATAGACGCCATAAGGGGAAAGGCCGGAAACGGCGGCGTGGGACAAAATATATTGCTTGCCGCATTGTCAGCCGGTATAATGGTACTGTTATCCTTTGCAGGGACGCTTCTGTACAATGTAAGCGTCAGGCCTGACAATTTTATGGATACGATTTCTGAAGAATCCCCTTCCGTAATTTTTACGGCACAGGATGGCAAAATGCCGGAGCTTAAGGAATATCTGCAGGATGATGATCGGGTAAAGCTTGTTTTGGAATACGCGTCCGTACCTGTGAGCTGTGCGGACGGAAGCCTTACCGCCTTTGTGTGTGAAGATTTCGGCAGGATAACGAACGATATATGCTACGAGGGGCACAGTCCTGTTGCGGAGAATGAAATTGCACTGGGAAATGCGCTTGCAGACGATTATCCACTCGGCAGTAAGATTGAGATTACCGTTTCCGGCAGTCCGGCTTTCTATGTGGTAACCGGCTATGTTCAAAGCGTCAATAACACCGGGAGGGTGTGCCAGCTGACCAGCGGGGGATATGAAAAGACTGGTGAAAAAATGAATACGTTAAATGTCTATCTGCAGGACAAAACGGCTGGAGAATTTATAGCGGAATATGAGGATAGTCATGATGCGCTGATTGCAGCTTCCGTAAATTATGAACAGTTAAGTGAAAACAGCCGGACAATGTATGCAGGCATTGTTTCCGCAGTTGCCGCTGCTTTATTTGTGATTTCTGTTCTGATGGTACTGCTGGTTCTGTATGTGATTATCAATTCCATAATCAGCAGAAGCAGGCAGGAATTTGGTATTTATAAGGCGGTCGGGTACACAAGCAGGCAGTTGGCCATGATGACGGTAATGCGGTTTATACCTGTTGCGGCGTGCTCCTCGGTTCTGGCAGCAGCAGCGGGGATCTGGTATCTGCCAGCGATTAACCAGACTATTTTCAGTCAGATTGGAGCCGTAAAAAATCATTTTGAAGTATCCATCTGGATACTGTTTACAGTTGCAATTATTTTTACTGCCGTGGCGTTTCTTATCAGTGTACTTCTGGCAGCACCAATTAAAAGAATTACTGCATATTCCCTTTTAAAGGAATAGCATAAGTGTCAGGAACCGTGGATAATGTCGGGGAGTATATGGGGAATGCAGATTTTATTCCCCGACCGTCCCATCCTTCATTTTAAAAATCGGATTCCGCACCATATTGATAACCAGCGGTATCACCATAATAAACCACACAATTGGTTCTGAAATAATAATCCCCATATAGCCAATCACAGGGGCGAGAAAGAATGCAATCGCCACTTTTCCGATAAGCTCCAGCGCACTGGAAAATACAGGCGTTTTGTTATCTCCGAAGCCCTGCATACTGTTTCTGAACAGACAGATAATGGTTGGAACAAAATAAAAGGACGTATTCACTTTAAGATAAAGCGATGCAGTATCTATGATTTCTTTTTCATTAGAAGCTGTAATAAGCCGGATTAAATACGGGGATATTGTGAAAGCAGCCAGCATGACAAGTGCGCACCATGCAAAGGTTAAAAGCACTGTGTCCCTGATTCCGGTTTTTATCCTTGCATATTTTCCGGCTCCCAGATTCTGTCCGCAGTAAGTGGCAAGGGTTGTACCAAGCACGGAAAACGGAAGCATGAAAACAGAGGTTGCTTTTCTGGCAGCCGTGTGTGCAACAATAATGTTTGTGCCGAAAGTATTGATACTTGTCTGCAGGGCAAGGGTTCCAAGATTTACAAACGAAACCATAAATCCCATGGAAATTCCCGTGGAAAGAAGCTTTTTGTAAATCTCCCGCGAAAACGCCATGTCTTTCTTTTTTAGCAAAAGCTGCGGATATTTTTTCCTCATGTATATTAAACAGAGAAAGGCTGAAAACGCCTGCGAAATTACCGTTGCGTATGCCGCACCTGCCACGCCTGAATGTAAATAGCGGATAAATGCATAATCCAGAAAAACATTTAAAAATGAAGCCAGCACCAGAAAAATCAGCGGGGTAAAGGAATCCCCGATTGCCCGCAGAATGGCTGTACATATATTATAGCAGGTTCCGGCGATAAGCCCGGCAAGCACGATACGGATATAGCTTTTTGCTTCCGGGAGAATGGAGGAATCAATATGCAGAAATCCCAGAACCGGTCCCAGAAATATTAAAAATATGCTGCTGATACAAATGGTAATCAGGATATTTGATAGAATAGTTCCGCCAATGGCTTTTTTCATATTTTTTTCATCGCCTGCACCAAAATAAGTGGCGACAATAATTGCCATGCCGTTTATAAATCCGTTCAGAAGCCCGGTCAGCATATCACTTAATGTTGTAGTTGCGCCAACGGCTGCAAGGGAACGTTCTCCCAGTATTTCACCTACGATACGGGTATCCACAAGACTGTAGAATAACTGGAAAAGCTGTCCGATAAACAGCGGAACTGCAAAGGCAAGAATCAGTTTTAATGGTTTTCCGGTTGTTAAGCTTTTCATAAAGACGTTCTCCTTTGTGCATGACAAATTTAACTCATTATAACGGATTTTTCATTGGATTACAATGTGGTTTTACAAAAGAAATAATGATAGAATAATATTGCAGGGATTAATAAAAGGAGAACACAGATGTTATATTATCAAAGTTACGGAAACCCGCAGGGGCAGTTGGTATTGTTTATTCACGGCGGTTTTACAACTTCAGAATCCTTTCAGAAACAGTATGAACTGTTAAAGGATTACCACTGCTTTTTTGTGGATTTACCCATGCACGGGAAGAGCCGACGGGATAAGAATTATCATTTCAGCTTTGAAAATGCGGCAGATGAACTGACTGCACTTATTAATAAACTTTCACCGCAGGAGAAAGTAATTATCATCAGTCATTCCTATGGCGGTCTGACTGCAAAAATATTACTGGCAAAAATTCCTGACAGAATTGAAAAAGCGGTTATCGGCAGTACAAATATTTATAAGACGGCTTTTTTCTGGCTATATACAAGAAAAGCGGGATGCCTTGTACTGTGGATTTTGAACAGAAAGCGTTATAAAAAAGATCATATTTCATGGAGGCTGGTTTGTGATACACAAAAAAGTGCATGGAAAAACTTCAGCCTGGACGGTATGGAATATTTTAAGGGGAAATGTCTGCTGTTATATGCGCAGTATGACAGCAGGATTATTAGACAGTCCATGTATTTATGGAGAAAACGTCTGCCGGACTGCCGGCTGTACAAAATGAAAAAAGTGGGGCATAATTACTTTTATGATGCGCCGGAGCAGGTGAATGAATTGTTAAAGTCATTTATTGGACAAAAAGGAGGAGCAGATAATGGTATATTTGAGCAGCTTTCTGTTTTCCGGTGAGAAAGTAAACAATCCCAACATATATCCGTATAATGTATTTGCCAAAAAATCTGAAAGACTGTTACTGTTTCATCCCATTACGATTTTATATGGAGACAATGCTTCCGGAAAATCCACGATGTTAAATATTATCGCGAATAAACTGAATTTGACGGGATGGGAATATGCTTCCAGCAACAAGTATGGACCTTATTTTATGAATTTTGTGAATGGATGCAGTTTTTCCTTTGGGGATGATGAAGATGGGTGGGAAATAAGTAAAATTCCTTCCGCCAGCAGATATATCAAAAGTGAGGATATTTTGTATGAGATTAAGAAAATACAGCAGGAACAGGTTCTGGGGGAAGGCTACGTGTACGAACATGTCAGAAAAGGAATGCCCAAAGAGCAGATAGATTCACGGAAAATGAAACGGGATTTGGAGAACATGATTTTTGCCCAGGAAAAGTATTCCAATGGTGAGACAACGTTACAGCTGCTGGAAGATTATATAGAGCCGGACGCCCTTTATCTGCTTGATGAGCCGGAGGTGTCCCTGTCACCGGAAAATCAGACGGTGCTGGCGGAAAAGCTGAATCAGATGGCAAGATTTCTGGGATGCCAGTTTATTATTTCTACACATTCGCCTTTTATGCTGGGAACATTAAATGCAAGAATCTACAACATTGATTCGGAGGAACTTGAAGTGACAGAGTGGAGCAGGCTTCATAATGTAAGATATTTTTATGAGTTTTTTAAAAAACACAAGGAAGAATTTGAAGATAGGGAACAGCCATTTTTATGAGGTACAGTGATGAAATATTTTATAAAAGAAACAGAACGAAAAGGGACCTGCTACCATGAATTTCAAAAGGGTAAATGGGATGGAAAAACTTTCTGGCATAAGGATTCTTTGCTTATACATGATGATATTCTTTT
>CAYNOE010000026.1:17325-20091 GCA_964398745.1 uncultured Lachnobacterium sp. | reverse complement strand
GAAGTAACGGGAAAGCACGACTGGTCGTGCGGTTTTGCGAATGTACGGGGCGGGGTTCTGAATAGTTACAAAATAAGGAAATAAATATACAGAAATCTGAAATGTTCGTATGTATGAATCTGGCATTTTCAACAGAACAATTGTAATGCAATGCTATTTTTCACCTCACTGGTTCAACAGTAATTCCGCAGTATTTAATTTTTTCCTCTTCCTCCTGCGGGGATATAAAAATGCCCCACAAACAGCATATTTATGCCATTTGCGGGGCATGCATCACCTTCCAATACTGAGTATCTCCTTCGCCTGCCGCTTTATAATTGCTTCCAGGGCTTCCAGTCTCTGCTCCGGAAGATTATACTTATGATGCTTTTCAAAAGCAAAATCCATCATTTCAATTACAGTCTTTCTCATGTCAGACGTTAAACACATCGCTGCCGGTTTTACCCATTCATCACCAATTCTTGGACCTTTTTCCCTGAAATACCTGCCTTCATAAGCCAAATCACCATCTTTTTCCACTGCATAAGGCAAAAGGGAAACATTGTGGTCAAATAACGGTGCCATCCCCTGTATTTCCTGCGTCCGGTTATCCACTATAAAGCCAAAGTTGTTTTTATGCCTGTCCTCATTTAAGATTAACGCGTCAATGACAAACATGCGCTTTGCTTCTTTCTCCAGCCCCAGTGAAGCCATCGTTTCTAAAACTGTGTCTATCGTTGAATTTCCTTTATCCACAGCGGCATAGGGCAGAAATCCGTAATCCTCGGAAGTAAAAATATCACATACGGAACAGATTCGTCCTCCATGGGTACGCAAATCATAAGACACATACTCCTTGGTGAATCTGTCAATAATCTGTCCTGCATAAAACTCAGAATAAGGTTCCAGCCCGGCGTTATATGCACCGGAGCTTCCCCTTTTTAAAAGCCTGATGGTATCTTTTTCGCGTATCCAGCACTTGGCAAAAGAACCATCCGTCCCATACTCCGGGGAAGTCGTACTGAGCCCTCTCCCGTGCAGACCACCCTCGAACGCTGTCTTTGCAATCACCTCATTAAACGGATGTGTATATAACGATACATCTTCCCAGCACAAATCACTGTCAACTGGTTTTACCCAGAATGTATCCACAAGCGATAGGGCATGGGAAATATCCAGAAACCCCGTTACTGTATCACACCCGCTTAAACGCAGCAGTTCTTCTATATTTTCCCTCTGCTTCGGTGCTCTTCTGTTTCTAATAAATGCACGCAAATCCCCGAACCACTGCGGCAGCTTCACCATCTGCTCATCAATTGTAATAGAATCATAAACCGTATCCACGCTAAACTTTGCAATAACAACATCACGGTTCAGCAGGTAATACGCTTTTTTATTATTTTCCCCCATCGCAACCTCCGGCTCTCATTTTACAAATAGATAAAACTGTAACAAAAGAGTGGACATTGTCCACTCTTTTTGTCTCTGTTCCTAAGCCCGTCCACAGCACTGCTTATATTTCTTGCCGCTTCCGCACGGACACGGATCGTTTGGATAAATCTTCGCATGTTCACGCCGCTTTGGACCGCTGGGTGCGGAATCATCCTTGTTGGTTCCGGTCACCTTTGCTACCTGTTCACGTTCTACCTTCTGTTCTACTTTAACGTGGTAGAGCAGGCGGATGGTATCTTCCTGAATCGCAGCAATCATATCATCAAACATATCAAAGGCCGACATTTTGTATTCCACCAGCGGATCACGCTGTCCGTATGCCTGTAAACCGATTCCCTGCCTGAGCTGGTCCATATCATCAATATGATCCATCCATTTGCGGTCAATCACCTTTAGGAGAACCACACGCTCAAGCTCACGGAACTGCTCAATTTCCGGAAATTCGGTTTCCTTTGCCTCATAAAGAAGCACTGCCTGCTCCTTTAAGTACTGCTTTAATTCCCTGCCAGACTTAATGGATTCTATCTTTTCCTCTGTTATCTTCTCAAGCGGGATGACCGGAAGCAGAATTTCATTCAACTCGCCAAGATCCCATTCCCCGCGTTCAATTTCTGAGGAAATACAGGTATCCACTGCCTTTTCCACCTGATCCTGAATCATCTTAAAGATTGCATCCCGCATGCTCTCTCCGTTTAATACGGAAAGACGCTCGGAATAAATAATCTCACGCTGGTCGTTATTAACCTGGTCGTATTCCAGCAGGTTTTTACGAATTCCATAGTTATTATACTCAATCTTGTGCTGCGCCTTTTCAATTGCAGAAGTCAGCATCTTATGCTGAATCTGCTCGTTTTCAGGAACTCCCAGCGCGTTAAACACACCAATCAGCTTGTCTGAACCAAACAGCCGGATTAAATCATCCTCCAGCGACAGGAAAAACTGTGACTCTCCCGGATCCCCCTGACGGCCGGAACGTCCGCGCAGCTGGTTGTCAATACGTCTGGACTCATGCCTCTCCGTACCGATAATCTTTAAACCGCCTGCTTCCTTCGCGTCATCATCCAGCTTGATATCCGTACCACGGCCTGCCATGTTGGTCGCAATCGTAACCGCACCGTGCTGTCCTGCCTGCGCCACAATTTCCGCTTCCTGCTCGTGGAACTTCGCGTTCAAAACGGTATGCGGGATTCCCTCACGCTTTAACATTTTGCTGACCAGCTCGGAGGTTTCAATCGTAATCGTGCCAACCAGGACAGGCTGTCCCTTTTCATGGGCAATTTTGACTTCCTCCACAACTGCATGGAATTTTTCTTTCTTGGTCTTATAAACCGCGTC
>CAYNOE010000026.1:0-17315 GCA_964398745.1 uncultured Lachnobacterium sp. | reverse complement strand
GTGATCCTAACGGATAACCGGGCAGTTCGTCGGGATTTCGATTACGTCCATGCCGTAAATGTCACGGAATTCCTTTTCCTCTGTTAAGGCAGTACCTGTCATGCCTGCCTTCTTTTCAAACTTGTTGAAAAAATTCTGGAATGTAATGGTCGCAAGCGTCTTGCTCTCCCTCTTGACCTTCACATGCTCCTTTGCCTCAATTGCCTGGTGCAGTCCGTCGGAATAACGGCGTCCCGGCATAATACGTCCGGTAAATTCATCCACAATCAGAACTTCGTCGTCCTTTACCACATAATCCTGATCCTTAAACATCAGATAATGCGCGCGGAGCGCAAGAATGGTATTGTGCTGGATTTCAAGGTTTTCCGGATCAGCAAGGTTGTCAATATGGAAAAACTTCTCAACCTTGTGTACACCTTCCTGTGTCAGGTTTAATACCTTGTCCTTTTCATTGACAATAAAATCACCGGTCTCTTCCTGCTCCACACCCATGATGGCATCCATCTTGGAGTATTCCGGGATATCCTCGCCGCGCTTCAACTGCTGCGCCAGAACATTGCAGGCCTCATACAGCTTTGTGGACTTGCCGCTCTGCCCGGAAATAATAAGGGGCGTCCTGGCTTCGTCAATCAGTACGGAATCGACCTCATCAATAATCGCATAATGCAGGCCGCGCTGCACAAGCTGTTCTTTATAAATCACCATGTTGTCACGCAGGTAATCAAATCCAAGCTCATTGTTTGTGATATATGTAATATCACATGCATATGCCTGTCTTCTTTCATCGCCGGACATGTCGTTTAATACCACGCCAACCGTCAGTCCCAAAAATTCATGCACTTTTCCCATCCACTCCGCATCACGCTTCGCAAGATAGTCATTAACGGTTACGATGCAGACACCTTTGCCCTCCAGGGCATTTAAATATGCCGGAAGCGTGGAAACAAGGGTTTTTCCTTCACCTGTTTTCATCTCCGCAATACGTCCCTGGTGCAGGATGATTCCGCCGATAATCTGTACCCTGTAGTGCTCCATTCCAAGAACACGGCGCGCCGCCTCCCGGACAACCGCATAGGCATCTGTAAGAATATCGTCAAGGGTTTCCCCTTTTTCCAGACGGTCCTTAAACTCCTTTGTCTTATTTTTTAATTCTTCATCAGAAAGAGCCATCATGGAATCCCTTAAGGACTCAATTTTATCCGCAAGCGGATATATTCTCTTTAACTCCCTCTCACTGTGTGTGCCAAATATCTTCGTCAATGTACTCATATTTAATAGCTCCTAACTCGCATAGTTGTTTGTATTGTAACACTTTCTTAATATTGAAACAACTCCCGGGCGTAAATGTTTTATGAACTTTTTATTAACAAATAGTTGAAACACGCCTGTGATACTGCTATAATCGTTATACCATTATGGAAGGAGGCATTATAAATGTCATATACTTATAAAACCAAAGGAACCTGCTCTACCCAGATTGAAGTCGAACTGGATGGAAACATTGTAAAAAATGTCAAATTCACCGGCGGATGCCACGGCAACCTGCAGGCCATCCCGAGGCTGGTAGAAGGAATGACCGTTGATGAGGTGGAACGCAGAATCGGCGGAATCCGCTGCAACACCAAATCCACCTCCTGCGGCGACCAGCTTGCCAAAGCACTCCGCGAAGCATACGAGGCACAAAAATAACCCTTCTATTTCCGGCTGCCCGCTCATACACTTCTTAAGACAAAAGTTCTGGAGTGACTATGAGTAGTATAGCCGGATTTTTTCATCCGAATCTCACATTTCCAAAAGAAAACGAAAACTGTAACAAAACCATTCAGGCAATGTCTGATGCCATGATAAAAAGAGGTCCCGACACCAGGAATATCCATGCCTTCCCGCATGGGCGCTTCTGCCACGGCGCTTTATCACCTGAAAGGCTCCATTCTGGCATTCCATGCAAAATACAGCCCTTTACCGGCCGTTACCGCGAAAACGTGTACACCATTCTTTATGACGGCATGATCACAAATCTGCCCGCACTGAAATCGGAAATGCAGAAGGAATCTGTTCTTACCGACAGCCTGGCGCAGGAAGAAATTCTTTTATGTGCATTTTTGCATTACGGGCCGGATTTTGTAAAAAGGCTTTCCGGGGCATTCGCCATTGCCATATATGATGCAGGCAAAAACCTTCTGTACCTCTTCCGTGACCAGCTCGGGCTCCGACCGCTGTTTTACACACTTTCCAGCCGGCTGCTGGTATTTGCCTCCGAACCAAAAGGACTTTTTGCATATCCTGGTATCACACCTGCCCTTGACGACAACGGATTAAACGAACTGCTGTCCATGGGACCCGCGCATACACCGGGCGATGGCATTTTTCATAATATTTCGGAAGTAAAGCCCGGACATTATATCTGTTACGGCAGCAGACGCCTGACTGCAGTACGCTACCACCAGTTCACAATCAAAGAACACACTGACAGCTACAGTGATACGCTGGAGCATACCAGAGAGCTTTTAGACCATTCCATAAAAGTGCTTTCGGATACAAACGCTCCCTCTGCCTCACTGCTCTCAGGCGGACTGGATTCCTCTTTCGTCTCTGCTAAGCTCGCCTCGCTGTCAGCGGATACACCGGTTGATACATATGCATTTGATTTTGCGGGAAACAGTAAATATTTTCACGCAAACAGCTTCCAGCCATCTTTAGATGCACCATATGTACAGAAGATGCAGGAAACCTTACAAAGCCGCCACTGCAGCCTGACCTGCAGCAACGGGGAACTGTTTGAATATCTAAAGGTCTCTGTAAATGCACATGATATGCCGGCCATGGCGGATGTGGATTCCTCCCTCATTTATTTCTGCAGCCGGATTGCCCCGTCCCATTCCATCGTTTTTACCGGGGAATGTGCAGATGAGCTTTTCTGCGGCTATCCGTGGTACCACCGCAGGGAAATGTATGAGTCGGATACGTTTCCATGGACGAGGGACATTTCCCTGCGCAGTGAACTGCTAAAGGAAGAGCTTGCCGGCAGACTGCAGATGAAAGATTATATCCATGCCCGCTACACGGCTTCCTGCAGCGAAATCGGAATAGACGGCACAAACACCCCGCCGGAGCTTCTGCACCGGAAAACCTTTTACCTGACCGTCCGTTATTTTATGCAGACACTCGCCGACCGCATGGACCGTGCCGCCGGCTGCTGCAGCATCAATGCCCGTATGCCTTTTGCAGACCTTAAGCTTGCGGAATATCTGTTTAACGTGCCATATGATATGCAGGCGAAAGACGGGGAAGTGAAGCATCTCCTGCGCTGCTGTGCCGCCGGTCTGCTTCCGGAAGAAATCCGCAGCCGCAAAAAAAGCCCTTACCCAAAGACTTACGATCCCGGCTATGAATCCTTTCTTGTAGCCGCCCTGCAGAAAGTCATTGCGAATGATAACAGTCCGCTCCTTTCCCTTGTGGACGCAAAAAAACTGCAGGCATTCTGCTATAACCCAAAGAATCTTGGCAAGCCGTGGTTCGGGCAGCTTATGGCCGGCCCGCAGCTTTTAGCATACTATCTGCAGATCAACTACTGGATAACGAAATACGGAATTAAAATATTATAATGTAGGTAATATCCCTGGGAAACAGGCAAGGAGCAAATTACATTATAATTCGCTTCGCGAAGTAATTTGCGTAGGTAATATCCTTGAGAAACAGGATATTACAAAAGGAGCACATCGCATGAAATGTCCGCTGACGCGGAGGCGATGTACGTAGGTAATATCCTTGGAAAACAGGATATTACATATGTAGGACGGGTTTTCCCGTCCTTTAATTTCCGGCCGCGATTACCGGCTGTATCTGTCTGCCCTGCATTGCCAGCATAATGGTGTCCGCAAGCAGCTCCATTTTCGCAACCATGGAATTTGGTTTGCTCTTAAAATTATCCTGGTTAAACGGTACAAAATAAATATTTTTCATATTCATTAACGTCCCGATGGTCTTAAAGTTAATCCCCAGCGCATCGTTTGTGGAAATCGCAATGACCAACGGCTTACCGTTTCGCATATGCGCCTTGGATGCCATTAGAACCGGCGTATCCGTGATTCCGTTTGCAATCTTCGCCGCGGAATTTCCGGTACACGGCGCAATCACCATGATATCCAGAAAATTATTCGGTCCAATCGGTTCTGCCTGCTGCATTGTCCGAATTCCTTCGTTTCCGGTAATTTCGCATATTTCCTCCACAAATTCTTTTGCATTTCCAAACCGGGTGTCGCAGCTTTGCGCCTGATAGGAAAAAATAGGGATTACGTTTGCCCCCATCCCGGTCAGCCGGATAATCTCCTTTCTGGTCTTTGAAAACGTACAGAAGGAGCCGGTAATTCCATAACCTATATTGCAATTTGATAAATCCATTCCCTCTCCCCTTTCCGGTCCTGCTCAGTCTGCATATGAGCAAGTACCGCATCCGCCAGCACTTTCGCACTGCTTTTGGTTGTATAGATTCCCGGAAGCCCCAGGGCTGCCACAACCTTTATCCCATATGCCTCCGCCGACATCAGGTCACACCCTCCCGGTCTTGAAGCGATGTCAATAATGACCGCATCCTTATGCATTTCCCTGATAACCGGTTCACGGATGACCATGGCGGGAACTGTATTCACAATTGTCCGCGCTCCATATGCTTCTTCCGGCCCATATGAAAAATCCACGGCCTCGTGCCCTTCCGCCCGGGCAAACCGTCTTGCCTCCACCGTTCTTGCCAGCACCGTCACCTTTGCCCCCATGGCTGCAAGCAAATTTGAAATTTCCCTTCCGCATTTCCCGTAACCGGCTACAATAATTTTCTGCCCGCGGATGGAATAATCACTGTACTTTAAAATTTCAGCCACCGTAGCTTCCGCCGTAATCTGCGCATTTTTGTGTACGACGGCAGCATCCTCCATCAAATCCCAGTACTCCACTTTGGCATCCTCAAACTGCTGCCTCCATTCCGGACTAAAGACACCGCCGAACACAACCTGCCCCTTCATGTTCTCTTTTGTTAATTCTTCCTTTAAGAACTTGTTCACGTCATGGTTCCGTTCAATCTTCGCAACCGGTACCGGAAGAATAAGCTGCCTGCACCCTCCCAGTATCTTATGCGCTTCTTTTTCCTCAAAGCCTCTTCTCCAGTCAAGCAGACGTACTTTTCCCGGAAGATACGCTGCAAGATTGCCCTGCCTCTTATCGGTAACAAAAATCACTGTATTTCCGGTCATAATAAAAACGCTCCCTTCCATATATCATATGAAAGGGGGCGTTTTATGGTTACAGTTCCCAAAGTCTGAATTTACTTTACCGGAAGCCTGGTTTCCACAAAAATATCATAAATTGCCTTGACTGCTGCATCAAAATCGTCATTGCTGACGCCAATGATAATATTCAGCTCCGAAGAACCCTGGTCAATCATCTTTACATTAATATTCGCATGTGCGAGCGCCGAAAAAATTCTTCCGGCTGTACCTCTTGCGGATTTCATTCCGCGTCCCACAACCGCAATCAGACCCAGATCCGCTTCAAGGTCTATGATATCCGGATCTGTCAGGGCGCGGATGGAACTGATAACCTGCTGCTCCTTGCCCTCAAATTCCTCCTGGTGCACAAAAACTGTCATGGTGTCAATACCGGACGGCATATGCTCAATCGAAATCCCGTTCTCCTCAAATGCCTGCAGCACCTTACGGCAAAAACCGACCTCGGCATTCATCATATCCTTGTCAATATTAACCGCCACAAATCCCTTTTTGCCTGCGATGCCTGTAATCGTATATTCCGGCTTCTGGCAGGTGCTTTCCACAATCAGCGTGCCGTCTGCCTTCGGATCGTTGGTGTTTCGGATATTAATCGGAATACCCGCCTTGCGCACCGGAAAAATCGCATCCTCATGCAAAACGCTCGCCCCCATATAGGACAGCTCCCGAAGCTCCCTGTAAGTAATCACCTTAATCGGCTGCGGCTTGTCAATAACCCTCGGATCGGCAACCAGACAGCCGGACACATCCGTCCAGTTCTCATACAAATTGGCACGGCACGCCTTTGCCACAATCGAACCGGTAATATCAGAACCGCCCCTTGAAAACGTCCGCACACTGCCATCCGGACCTGCACCGTAAAAGCCTGGAATTACCGCGCGCTCACAGGCTGCAAGTCGTTTGGACAATATTTTGTTTGTTTTGTCCGCGTCAAAATTTCCTTCCTCATCAAAGAAAATAACGGTTGCGGAGTCAATAAATTCATAACCAAGGTAATCCGCCATAATCAGCCCGTTTAAATATTCCCCGCGGGAAGCAGCGTAATCCTCCCCCGCTTTTTCCTTAAAACTGGCAGCAATCTTTTTAAAT
Organism: uncultured Lachnobacterium sp.; assembly: GCA_964398745.1. GTDB lineage: Bacteria > Bacillota > Clostridia > Lachnospirales > Lachnospiraceae > Roseburia. Next base: position 10,947 of record CAYNOE010000026.1, on the reverse strand, counting down.
TCATCATCCAGGGAAATCTTAAGCCCCAGTCCGTTTATGATGGAATCAAATCTTTCCCTTATTTTCATCAGGGGAACACGGAACTGCTCCCCCGCCTCCGCCAGCCGGTAACAGTCATACAGCATATCCGTAACCTTGGTGTCCCGCGAACTCCGTTTTCCCGGCGCGCTCGGCACCACATATTTGCGTGATTCATCTGCCCGTATGATATCTCCTGCCTTGGCAAACTGCTCTGCACTCGCCAGAGAGCTGCCTCCAAACTTAACAACCTTAATCATTTTAATCTGCTCCTCTTAGATTTAGTAACTTTGGATATTATACTTCCAGTGTGCGCTTTCGTCAAATTTTTTCTGCAAATCATTCTATATATTTTATGTCATAGTCAATCTGTCCGGTACCTTCATCAATCTCAAGAAGTCCGTAGGATGGCGGAATCCCGTATGCCGGTGCACCGATGCTGCCCGGATTTAAGTACACGATTCCGTTGTGGTTTCCATAAAATACACGGTGCGTATGTCCGAACAGCGCCACATCCGCCTCCTGCTCCTGCGCCGCGTACTGCAGGTTCACATACCCCGCCTTCACGTTTTTGGTATGTCCGTGGCAGATAAACAATTTTTTCCCCTCAATCAGAAGAATCCGCTCCAGAAACTCATGATTGCAGTCGCAGTTGCCCGGAACCTGCTCCAGCGGAATCTGCGGAAACTTCATCTTAAGCTTTTCGGCATCCGCCCAGCAGTCCCCCAGGTGTATCATAAGATCCGGCCGTTCTCTTTTGGCCGCATATACCATATTATTCAGATTTCCATGAGAATCACTCAGTACGAGAATTTGTTTCATCCGCCCACCCTTTCATGGTTTTTACATGCTGCCGGTTCCGGTTTTAAAAAATAGTAAAAAGGACTTCTGTTATCATGGCATCTTTACCAGAGCAGAAGTCCTCATTCTTTAGTTCATCCGTCACGGAACCATTATAACCTTTTCCATAACTTGCTGCATTTATAATAAGAGTAGAACATACAATGTTCCGCCTGATCGCATCTTGCCGGGGCTGTCTCAATATTGCACTGGCAGTTTACAACCGCATCCGCCTTCCCCTTACAGCTTCCCTTAATCATTACATCATCCAACACTTCATCTGACATTTTGTACCAGTCTCCTTATCATATACTCTTTTTGTCCGTTCCCGTCCGCATTCTAAAATGATACACGAACTTGTTTCCAACGAATTTTATTATACAATATGTTGTAGCTAAACACCATACGGCAATTCGCACAAATAGATGCCCGTCTTTTGGCAAAATTTCCACTTGACTAAAAGGACAAAATAGGCTATGTAGAAATCTGCCCCTCTGTCCGCTCCAGCTCCCTTTTGGCAAAAACGATATAATAAGCCATATTAATCATTATTCCAAACACAGTCGCCGCCGGTGCCGCCGCCCCGATATAGACAAGGGAATCCGGCATTTTGCGGGACATAATATACGCCATTGGAAGCCGGACAAGGAAGGACTGCGCCATCCCCTGCAGCAGAACAAACAGCGTGCGGTTGTGCCCGTTGTAATATCCGATAAAGGAAAACAGGATGGATGTTACGATTGCCTCCAGACTAAAGCCCTGCAGATATTCCGCCGCTTTCACCTGGTATGCAGCATTGCCTGTAAAAAAGGATGCCAGAAGCTGTCCGCCAAAAAATGCCGCGGCTGTCATCGCAATTCCGATTCCTCCCCCTGTTAACATTCCATAGCCCATGGCTTTCTGCGCCCTGCGCTCTTTTCCTGCGCCGACATTCTGCGCAATAAACGAGGACATAGACTGCATCAGGGCAGACGGGACAAGCATCACGACCGCCACAATTTTGTTGGCGATTCCATACCCGCAGGAAGATGCCAGACGTATTTCTTCCGTGGAACCCATTCCATTTACAAAGGCAAGCAGGCACATAAAGGAAATCTGCGTCAGAAACTCCTGGAACGCGATTGGAAGCCCAAGTCCAAGAAATTTTTTCACTTCCCGGGAAAACGCAAAGTCCCTGCGGCTGATACGAAACGGCAGGCTGATTTTGCGGCATACCAGAAGCGAAAGCAGAAGGCTTAACGCCTGCGCAAACACGGTTGCAAACGCCGCCCCCGCCACATTCCAGCGAAATACAGCCACAAACAGCAAATCCCCGATAATATTTACGGCGCATGCAATCCCTACAAATAAAAGGGGAAGCTTTGAATTGCCGATTCCGCGGAAAATACTGCTGATTAAGTTATATCCAATAATAAAAACAATCCCGCCTCCGCAGATTCTGATATAGGTAACGGTCTGTCCAAACGCTTCTTCGGGCGCCTGTATGAGCTGCGCAAGCTGCGGGGCAAATAAAAGAAGAACCAGTGTAAGGACTGCCGCAATCACTGCAAATGTCACAACGGCCCCGCCGATGACACGCCCCAGCCGCCTTTCGTTTTTCTCCCCGATATAACGCCCCATCAAAACGGTTACGCCCATCGCAAGGCCGCTTAAAATAAATACCAGCATATTAATCAGGCTGCTTCCTGAGGATACGGCGGAAATACTGGTATCTGTTCCAAACCACCCCACTACAAGAATATCAACCGCGCCGTACATCGTCTGCAGAACCAGCGCGCCTAATACCGGAAGCATAAAACCGGTGAGCTTTTTAAAAATGCTCCCGGTTGTAAAATCCATCCTGTCATCTGTCATTTCATGCTTCTCCCTTCAGTGGTATCGTATTTACCAGGTTCAGTCCATATTCAGTGACCAGTGCCCTGCATTTTTTGTAGCTGTCCACATTTTTCACGTCATCCACACAGTGTGCATCCAGCCCGATTACCACTGTATTTCCCACCTCTCCTGCTATTTTCCAGAAACGCCCTGCCGGATACACCCTGTCATACGTCATTCCGAGCATATTGATTTCCAGCGGAATTTCCAGTTCTTTCATTGCTTTGCAGAGCCTTGTCATCTCCCAGTCATATACAGAGTCCATCCCCTGGTAATTTATCATGTCCGGATGTGCCAGACACTGGTAGCTTCCTGTTTTCATTCCCGTTATAATGGTATCCACATACTGTCTTATCCTGCCCTCATCCTCGGTTTCCGTTCCGGAATAAGGTCCTGTTTTTTCATTATTTAAAAAATGCTGCCCCATAATGAGATAATCACAGCCAAGCGAACGAAACATATGCATCTGTTCATCATAATACTCCGGGACATATTCCGCCTCAAATCCCACATAAATACGGATGTCATCCTTATATTCCCGCTCCAGCGCACGGATTGTCCCGACATATTCCGGTGCCTGCTCCATTTTCATCCGGATGGATGACTCATAAGTTTCTGACTCCGGAAACGGAATATGGTCCGAAAATCCAAATTCCCTGATTCCCATGGCAATTGCGGCCTCTATAAATTCCCGTTCAGTTCCATATGCATGCTGGCACCGCCATGTGTGCGCATGATAATTTGCGTATAAAAAATCCTGCATTGCCTTGTATCCTTACTAAAAAAATCTATACAACGCAATCATTTTAACACAGCATTTCGATATAAGCAACATGTACAAACAGAAATCCAAAACACCGCACAAAAATCTGTTTACGCCAGCCCCAAAATATATTAAGATAGAAACAGCAACAAAATACGACAAAGAAAAAGGGGAAAACACATGATATCATGTCCAGGCTGCGGCGGAAATGTCAAATTCGACATTCCGTCCCAGAAATTAAGGTGCGACCAGTGCCACGAATCCTATGATCCCTATGCATTTGATAAGAAAACAGCAGATGCCGAGGAACATACGACAGTTGAAAATGATTATGAAGTTACCATTTTTACCTGTCCCCAGTGCGGCGGGGAAATCTTAAGCACTGACAATACCGCAGCAGGCTTCTGCAGCTTCTGCGGTGCATCAACCATTCTCTACAGCAGAATCAGCCATGAACACAGGCCGGGCTACATCATTCCATTCAAAAAATCCAAGGAAGACTGTAAACAGGCCTACTCTGACCTGATGAAGCATGCCATTTTCGCACCAAAGGAGCTGAAAGACCCGAAGTACATAGACGGCTTCCGCGGCATCTATATGCCATACTTTGCCTACTACATTACCCAGAAAGGGGATATTTCCCTGCACGGGGAAAAAAGCCACCGGAGCGGGGATTATATCTATACGGACCACTATGACCTCTGCGGCAGCTTAAACAGCTATTACAAAGGGCTTTCTTATGATGCATCCTCCTCGTTTGCGGACAGCATCAGTGAATCGCTTGCTCCTTACGACGTCAAGGGCATGAAAGCGTTCACCCCGGCGTATCTGAGCGGTTTTTATGCGGATACCGCAGACGTGGATCCGTCTGTATACCAGCCGCTTGCCGAACAGACCGCAGACAAACAAACCCTTGAAAGCATCAAAAAGTCACCGGCATTTTCCGGCTACAGCATTAAAACTCCGAAGGACACAGCGGCTGCATTGCACACAAGAACCGAAACGGTGGATTCCGCCATGTTTCCGGTATGGTTCATGTCCTACCGCAAGGATGCAAGGGTTGCCTATGTCACGGTAAACGGACAGACCGGAAAGGTCGTTGCGGACATTCCGGTAGATCCGAAAAAATACCTGTTTGCCTCCCTGCTTTTAGCAGTTCCGATTTTCTTTTTGCTTGCAGCGTTTGTCACGCTCCTTCCGACGCGCCTTATGGCACTTTCCGGAATCCTTGCAGTCATAACGGCCGCCCTTTATTCTGCAGAGGTTTCCGCAATCATCAAACGGGACCAGCAGCTTGACGACCTTGGCAGGATGTACAGGCGAAACAGAAGGCAGCAGGCACCTGCATCAAATACCGGCAAAAAAAAGAATACGCCAAAGACAGTAAAGATTGTCCTGTGCATTTTTTATATTTTCATATTCGGCATGGTCGTGTCCATGATTATTCCAGTCCTGACATCATCCAGACTCAGAAACTTTCTGTATCCATTTCTCTGGCTGGCAATTGTCATTGCCATGGCAGTTACCGTGGTCAGCGGCATCAAAAAACAACGGCAGCTTCCGGCTTACCAGAGCACCATGGCCTATTTTGCAGGCTCAGCCGCTGTAATCGCAGGAACCATCATCGCCGTACTGCGTCCGGTGTCAGATGCATTCTATTACGGCGGAACAATTGCCGTACTGATTGCAGTTACCATAACGATTATAGATATTATCCGTTATTATAATATCCTTTCCACCAGGCAAATGCCGCAGTTTGAAAGAAGCGGGGGTGACGACATTGCGTAACATGGTTACCTGTATAAAAAAACATTTTCTGTATATGCTTGTCATTGCCATGGCAGGACTGTTTGTCTTTGCCACACCGGTTTCGGCAATGTCCGCTGCATACCAAAAGGACACATCAGACGGCTTTTGCCTGATTCTGGACGATGAAGCAGACTTTTACACGCCGGAAGAGGAAACAAAACTGACAGACCGGATGGAAAAAACTGCAGAATTCTGCAACGTAGTGGTTGCCACGACTGCCGATTCCAGCGGCTATTCTTCCACGGAAGATTACGCCACATCCTATTATGAGAACATATTCGGAAACGGCGCCGACGGAATTATTTTTGTAATTGACCTTGACAGGCGCGAAATCTATCTTGTCAGTGAGGGAAAAATAAGAAAAACCATCCCGAACAGCCGCGCATATGCGATTACGGATAATGTTTACACCTATGCGTCATCCGCGGACTATTTCACCTGTACCGACAAGGCTTTAGAACAGGTCAACATCCTGCTGCAGGGCGGACGGATTGCACAGCCGATGCGCTATATATGCAGTGCGCTGCTTGCGCTGATTCTTGCACTGTTAATTAATTACTTTATTGTGATGGCAAAATCCCGTTCAAAAAAAAGCGATGTGAAAAAGCTTCTGGAGGGAACCTTCACGAACGTAAATTTAACCGGAACACATGCCGAGTTCCGCAACCAGACACGCACCTACAGCCCGCAGAGCTCCGGCAGCGGCGGAGGTGGTGGTGGCGGAGGTGGCGGCGGTGGCGGCGGCCACAGCGGAGGCGGCCACTCCTTCTAAAACCAGCCCGCCAAAAAAACGGGCTGTCACAGACGAATTACTGTGACAGCCTGTTGTTATTATTTCAATCCCAGCCAGTTTTTCATGGGATCAATTGCCTTTGCCTGTGCATAGATTTCCTGCCGGTTCTGCTTTAAATATTCCGCCAGAAGCACCAGTTCCGCATCAGAAAACCCTTCCGATTTCTCAATCACGGCATCCGGCAGTATGCCGTCCGCATAGTCCTTATCCCGGAAAAAGGATACGCGCACGATTTCTTTGCCGTCCTTTTTAAGTCTTCCCGATATCATCATCTTAAGCTGGTCAAATACCTTGTCTTCCCCATCATTTATATTATGTTCCATATCTTTTGGCCTCTCTCTTTTGAACTGTAAAATCATACTATATTCTCCCTTGCCTGTACCGCAGAGCGCAGCCCTTTGGGGTAATGGTTTTTCATGATACTGCCGGAAAGCTTGCCCCAGCCGGCAGAATAGCCGTCCACCGTTATCAGATACCAGCCCTTTTCCCCCTGCGCTTTAAGTGTCTGCCCGTTTAAATAGGCATAAATGCCATCCCCGTCCCCGGACAGGTCATACGAATACGAAACCTCTTCAGGCTTTAATGCAAGCGCAAGTGCATGGGACGGCTCCATGCGGTTCTTTTTTATCGTGCCAAGATGCAGCCCCGGCCTTAGAACCTTAAGGCCTTTCAGGGAAAAAGTCTCCGGCGGCGCAAGATAAAGCTGGTCTTTAAACCGCACAAAAACACCGGAAAGTTCTGTTTTTATGTACTGGCTTTTAAATTCTTCGTATTCTTTTATTTCCTTTTCCAAAAAACCTTTTTCTAAGCCATTCGCGCAGTATCCGCAGTCTGCACCCGGCTTTTTTTCCAGCATTGCCGCAAAATGTCCCTCGCCCATAATTTTATGCGGAAAAAGCCGGACTGTGCGGTTTATGCCTTCTGCGGGCGTATCCGTCCACTCCGGTACGCCATGCGACATCCCTTCACAAGTTTTACATTCCGCAACAGAAAAGTCCGTGTGCGCATCCAGAAAGCGGCTTATTACGCCTTCGTTCTCCTCCGGTGCAAAGGTACAGGTCGAATATACCATTCTTCCGCCCGGTTTCAGCATAGAGGCGGCATAATCTAAAATCTCCTGCTGCCTGATGGCACAAAGCTTTATGTTATCCGGACTCCACTCTGCACATGCCGCTTCGTTTTTACGGAACATACCCTCACCGGAGCAGGGTGCATCCACCATAATCCGGTCAAAATATTCGACGAAAATTTTTGCAAGGGACTGCGGACTTTCATTTGTCACTACCGCATTTCTGATTCCCATGCGTTCAATATTTTCTGATAAAATCTTTGCCCGTGCCGGATGAATCTCATTGCTGATAAGAATCCCCTGCCCCTTCATTGCTTCCGCAATTCTGGTACTCTTTCCGCCGGGTGCCGCGCATAAATCCAGAATCCGCTCCCCCGGCCGGGCATTTAGACAGGCCGCCGGAAACATGGCGCTCGGCTCCTGCACATAATATACCCCCGCCGAATGGTACGGATGCCTGCCCGGCGCATCTTCTTTTCCATAATAAAATCCGTTTTCCTCCCATGGCACCGGAGTTAAGGAAAACGGCACCTTTTTAATAAACTGCTCTTTTGTTCCTTTTAATGTATTTACCCGCAGCGCATGGTACGCCGGTCCGTCAAACTCCCGTATAAATGCCGGATATTCATCTTTCAGCATCTGCCTCATCCGGTCTTTAAATTTCTGCGAAAGCATAATTCCTCCCTATTTTTACTGCTTTACGCCAGTATACCAGACATTTCAGGTTCTTCCAACCTGTACCAAAGCACTATTTCTTTTCAAAAACAATTATGGTTGTAAAAAAAGTGAGTGTTTTTCCAGAAACGGTTGTAAGTCGGGAAAAAAAATTGTAAAATAGAAGCAGTATCATGATGAACATAACGAAGGAGAGCATCAGATGAAGCGTCAGTACATGCGAACAAGACAATTGCAGCCTGGAATGAAACTTGATCATCCCGTTGTGGACCGGCTCGGGCGTAATCTGGTTGCCCGGGGTGCAGAACTGGACCAGTACATGATTGATTCCATGATCCAGCTTGGAATTATGACAGTTTATGTCCAGCTTGGTGAAACAGAGGAAGAAGAAAAAGTTTCCCCTGCTGCAGAAAAAAATATTGAAAAATACCGCACGGATGACCGTTCCAAGGTCATGCTCTCAGACAGTGTAAAAAAACGTGTGTCCGAAGGAATCCAGTACATCTATAATAACACCGGTTCCCCGGAAATGATTACGGCTACTGACAGCATTGCAAACGACCTGATGTCCGCCATTACGGACAACGATGCAATTGCGATTGATATTTCCGCGCTCAAAACAAGTGATGAATACACATTTAAGCACAGCGTGGACGTGGCGACCATCGCCATGATTATTGCCAAGCACCAGGGACTTCCGCAGAGGGAAATCCACGAAATCGGCGTGACCGGACTTTTACATGATATTGGAAAAACCAAGATTCCGCTGGAAGTTTTGAACAAGCCGGGACGGCTGGATGATGATGAGTTCGCAATTATGAAACAGCATGCCACATACGGCTACCAGATGATTAAGGGACGTGAAGATATTTCCGCTGCCATCTGTCTCGGGGTGCTGCAGCACCATGAAAAGCTGAACAGCAAGGGCTATCCGATGGGCGTCGGGGCGGAAAAGATTTCCCCGTATGCGCGGATTCTTTCCGTGGCGGATATTTATGATGCGCTTGTGACGGAACGACCATACAAAAAAGCCTTTTCCCAGAGGGATGCCGTGGAGATGATTATGTCTATGACCATGGAACTTGACATGCAGGCGATGAACAGCTTTCTGGAAAGCACAATCCTTTATCCTGTAGACAGCATTGTGGAATTAAGCAACGGGGAAAAAGCAAAGGTTGTAAAAAACACCCCCCACTATATCCTGCGCCCTACGGTTGTCGGTCTGGAATCCGGAAAAGTATACGAACTCGGGGAAGATATCAATTGTGCGAATATTATCATTAAATAATACTGCCGGTCTGTCCCACAGCCATTATTTCTTTCAAAAATTTTTTTGATAAAAAGCTCCGGATTTTTGAATATACAAAATCCCGGAGCTTAATTGCTTATAATCTTTACTTCCTCCAAATCCGGCCAGAGTTCATACCAGTCAATCCCCTCTTTCTCTGCCTGTGTTCTCATTTGGGGAACAATATACAGCTTCCTTATTCCCTCAATTTCGGTATAAACAGACGGGCTGTCAAAAATTGTGCCATCATTAATATCAGGTTTTAGGATGTATGCCGCGTACATTCCATCATAATCTGCCGTTTCCAGTCCGTCATCAGAGAAATTTTCCACAGAAAATACAGGTTCTATCCCTCCCGGAAATTTTAGATATACCGTTACTCTGATTTTTCCCTGCTCATTCTTTACGGCATCATTTAATGTATTTACCAGGTTCGTTAATGCATCCTTCTCCTGTTTCTTTACCTGATATCCGTACTCCGTAACGCCGGAATCAGACTCTTCTTTTCCCTGATAATAAAAATCATCTCCAACCGCTTCCTTCACTGAACGCGACAGTTCATCATTCGGTCTCCGGTTGTATTCCCTGCCCCCAATCGGGTTTATCCAATAAACGAGCAGAATAAGTGCATACTTTACTGCAGCCAGAATAATAATAATTAAAACGCCACCGGCAATGAGTGACAGTATTCTGGATTTTTTCGTTAGTTTTTTCATCCCTTATTCCCCTCTGTGTAAAAACCAACCCCATTTATCTTCCTTCTATTCCGTACCAGAAACAGAGACAGCTTCTGTATCCACCGGTTTTGTTTCCGGCAAAAATGCATCATAAATATCCACATGGTCATAAATGCACCTCCAGCTGCTGGTAGAGCCTGCGGTCACGCAGAGGTACTCACGCCCGTCTGTATCTGACGCAAGGCTTGCCGCACAGCTTCCGGACTGGTTCACAAATCCGGTTTTGGCGCACAGCACTTCTCCATGGGTATCCTTGTCCTCAATCCGGCGAAGAAACCAGTTGGACACGGTAAGCCCGTCCTTATGCTCCTTCGTCTGGGTGGTGACATAGGTATGTGTGCCAAGCACCTGCCTGCAGAATTCATTGTCCGCTGCCGCTTTTAAAATAACCGCCATATCGTATACAGTGCTATAATGATCCTCCCCGTAAATCCCCACACAATTGGTAAAATGCGTGGTTTCAGAAAGTCCCATTTCTTTTAACTTCTCATTCATCATATCCACAAACGCTTCGTGGGAACCCGCCACATAGGTGGCAAGGGCATAGGCAGAATCCGCACCGGACGGGAGGATGGTTCCGTAAAACAGGTCTCTTACGCTCACCTGCTCGTCCACTTCGTAACCAGTATTGCTGCAGCCGTTACTGTAACTGTAATCCGTTGCTTCCCTTGTGATAGTCACGGTTTCATCCAGCTGCTCCGGTTTTATATGCTCTGATGCCACAAGCACAGTCAGGATTTTTGTCATGGAAGCAGGACTAATCCTCTTTTTGGACTTTCTGGCACCAAGAATCTCTGCTTTCTCCACATCTATGATAATGCCGTATTCGCTGACAACACTCTCCGGCAGTGCATTTGTCACATCCGTCTTTACCGCCTCATAGCTCCATGCCTGTACCGCCGGTTCGGGCTGCTGTGTCGGTTCTTTCGTCTGTTCCGTTACCTGCGGAGGAACCGGCTCAATATATTTTGGATCTTTGTCACTGCCGCATCCCGCCAGACATACCAGGACTGATGCCAGAACAGGGAGCCTTTTTATTATTTTTTTTAATTTTTTCATAAAATAGTTTTCCTTCCCGGC
>CAYNOE010000025.1:1723-20165 GCA_964398745.1 uncultured Lachnobacterium sp. | reverse complement strand
GCCTACGCAATCAGCACATTTTTTCCCTCAAATGCAAAGCCGTATTTTCGTATGCGCTCCTGTGGTATTCCTTCTGCTTCCAGCGCGGCGGCATAACATTTTTCTTCAATTTGCAAAAGTGCAGCTTCAGCCGTAGCTTTCAGTGTTTTTTCTTCTTCTGCATCATGCACTTTAAATTCTATAATGACTGCATCATCTGTATTGTTTTTCGGTTTCAGCATCACATCATAACGCCCGAATCCGCTCTCACGGTTTGAAGTTATCGTATACCTGTCTGCAAGCTCCACCATAAGCCCGAGCACAAATCCATGGTAAAAACGCTCCGGTTCCGTGTATTCCGATGGTTTGTTTCCGGCATCAAAACTGCTGGAGGTCGCAAGGGCAACCTGATTCATATAATGGTTCATCGCTTTTTTGTCATCAGCAAGCAGTGCCCTGATAAAATCATTATAAGCAGGCGAATAATGTTTAAACCATCCTTCAATCATATTATAAAACATCAGCCTTACTTCCCTGTTTGTAAGCTTTAAGGCATATTCTTCTTTGCCGGTCCATGGATCCATTGCCTTGTATTCTTCCACCTTTAAATATCCGCTTGCAAGCAGCAGACTCCAGATTGCATATTCATTGTGGTCAAGCTGGTTAAAGACAATCTGCTCGTCAATCTTTGTGTGAAGGACTCCTCCATTTAACAAATCCTCCATAATAATCTTTACATCCCTGCTGCCCTCACGGACCAGCTTTCCAACAAGGCTGTTGCTGCTTGTGTTTGCCCAGTAGGTTGAAAATTTATGTTTGTCAAGATAATTGATGATTGACCACGGATTGTAGATATCCGTCCTGTTTCCAAAGGTAAAACCATCATACCAGTCCTTCACAAGTTCTTCTTTATCAGACAGACCAAATTCCTGTAACGCTGCAGATACTTCTTCCTGTGCAAATCCAAATGCATCTGTATATTTATTTGAAGTTGTTGTTACTACTTCAAGGTTATTCAGGTCCGAAAAAATACTTTCTTTGCTGACCCTAGTAATTCCTGTCATAACCGCCCTGTCAAGATACGGATTTGTCTTGAATGTGGAATTAAACAGATTTCTTGTAAATGACACAATTTCATTCCAGAATCCATTCACATATGCTTCCTGCATCGGTGTGTCATATTCATCCAGCAGCACAATTACTTTTCTGCCATAATAACGCTGCATAAAATCACACAGCTTATGCAAAGAGATTACTGCATCTGTTTCGGACATATTTTCGGAAACCCTGTCAAAATATTTCTGCTCTTTCTCTTTCAGAACACCGCTTTCTTTCAGAAAATCGTTTTTGATATACAGGTCTGAAAGGATCTGGCATATTCTTACCTTTGTTTTTTCAAAGGTGCCTTCCTTTACACTGGCAAAGCTCAGACTGATTACCGGGCAGGTTCCCTGCAGCCTCCTGTATTTTTCTTCTTTCCAAATATTCATCTTTTCAAACAAATCACTTCTGCCTGTATATTCCACAGAAAAAAACTGCTCAAGCATGCTCATGTTAAGTGTTTTCCCAAACCGCCTGGGACGGGTAATGAGTGTCACACTATCTCCATTCTCCCACCATTCCCGGATAAATTCTGTTTTATCTACATAAAAGTAATTATTTGAAACAATGGATTCATAGTCCTGTATTCCAATTCCGATAGTTCTTGCCATACAAATCCCCACTTCCTGTATATCCACTCTGACATTATATTGTATAAAAACAGATAAATTTCCGCTACCGGATATGAAAGGAAGTGTCATGCTCTTTTGCCGGAATCTGTTTTTCATTCATGGAATCAATCATAATATATTCGCTTTTATTGATCATGACCAGCATCCGGTTGATGCTTTCTTCCCTTCCCTGTGCCTCAAGTTCCACGGAACCGTCATATTCATTCTTTACCCAGCCGGTGATTCCCAGGCTGTCTGCTGCATATTTTGCCCGGTAACGGAAGCCGACTCCCTGCACGCGCCCCGTAAACCGGAAATGTTTTCTTACAATCATACCTGCATTCCAAACTCCGTCCCGCCAGAATTAAATCTTGAAAAACGCAACATCACATTCAAGTTCATCCGCAATCTCTTTTAAATCTTTTGCCATATCTGCAAGAAGGCCAATCGTTGCATTTAATTCCTGCATGGATGCATTTGTTCCCTCAATGGATGCGGTATTTTCTTCCGCAACGGCAGACAGATCCTGTATTACACCGACAACTTTAACCCTTGCCTCATCACACTCCCTTGTCTGCTCATAAATCTCTTTGGTTTCCATAATGGAAGCCTCAATTCCCCTGCTGACATCCGCAAATTTTCCCTGGGTTTCTTCCAGCTTTTTCTTCTGCTGTGCAATAATCTCCCCGACCTCCTCCATAATTTCAACAGAGGCTCCGGAGTCAGCAGTCAGCCGGCTGATAATATCCCTGATTTCCCTTGCGGCATTGTCCGTATTCTCAGACAGTTTTGAAATCTGCGAAGCAACGACAGCAAATCCGCGTCCGGCTTCCCCCGCCCTCGCAGCCTCAATGTTTGCATTGAGCGACAGCATATTGATTTCGCTGGCAATTTCCGTAATCATGTCTATAAAATCCCGAATTTTTTCAACGGATTCATTGGTCGTATGAACAGAAACATCAATCTTCCTAAACGCATCAAGTGTCCTGTCATTATATATGCCCAGTTCATTTATTATCTGTCTGGATTCATTGTCCGCCTCTTTCATAGACATGGATATTTCGTCAAGTTCCTGCACACCATTTACAATTTTTTCAATCATGCTGCCAATTGCCGTTACCTCTGCGGTCGCTGACTCAATATCCTCCGCCTGCGTGACAGCGCCCCTTGTAATGTCCCCGACTGCATGGCTGATTTCGTTTGCCGCAGTACTGGTCTGTGACGCCATGGATTCCATGGAATTGCTGGACTTCATCACATTATCCGTCCTTTTCTTAATATTGCCGACCATACCCTGCAGTTTATCCACCAGCCTGTAAATGGAAGAAACCATTACACCAATCTCATCCGACCTGTCCTTTGCAGCCGCGCCGGACTTTTTTATCCTGTCACTGAGTTCAAGTTTCAGGTTTCCGTCAGAAATATTTACAAGCATACCGCCTGTGCGTACAATGATGGCCGCCATCCTTTTTATCAGAAACATGCAGATAAGAAGCGCTGCCAGCAGAATGGCAATGGAAATCACCACAATAACGATTGTTTTGTCCCGGATTGTCGTATCAACATCCTTACTCGGCTGTCCGGCAAAGACCATGCCTACCACGGCCCCCCCGCTGTTCCTTACCGGCATGTAATAAGCATAGTAATTTTCATCATTGATCGTAATACTGTCCGCACTATAATCTTCCCCGGCTTTCAGGACTTTTTCCACAACAATATCCGCAGCCCTGGTTCCCAGTATCCGTTCCCCTGACTTGTTAAACAACGAAGTTGCTACTCTCACATCCCCGTAAAACAGTGTAACCGCAGCCTCTTTCCCCGCCGTAAAACTGTCGATAACTTCCTCATATGCCGCAATATCATAATCCCCTTTATAAACAGAATCCCCTTTCATGACGTAATCCCCCGGATCAAGCGCATCAAAGGAAGCGGAAACCGACTGGCATAAAAGTGCAAGAGCGTCTATTACTTTTTCCTTCATTCCATTCTGCAGGGCATTTATGGCATATACTGAAAGAATCACATCCGTGCATATAATTGGCAGGGCGCACATTAATGTCAGTTTAGCAAGAATTCCCAAACCTTTCTTTTCTTTTGTGTTCATCCTGCTGCTCCTTTCCGGCATTTAAAATCATCTTGTACTATCATACCATAAAAAAATCCTTTGAAAAAGTAATTTTTAAAATTTAACTTGTTTTCCGCTAAATTAATCTATTTAAGATGATTTTAACAAAAGCATATGGTAAAATGAAATAAAACAGCAGGTAACAGAGGAGACAGACGATGCCAAAAGATGTATACGCCATTATGCATAAAGACCGCAAAGTTGCAGTCATAGACGACAGCGGACGCTGCAAAATCTATTATAAATCCTTTATGCCATATAATCTATATCTGGAGGAAGCAGACGATATTGACACCTTAATCAGCAATGTCACAAATTTTCATTACTGGTGCGCCACAAGGGTACTGACGCTGGACCGGCAGTATGCAAAGGAAATATTAAACAGTGTCGGAATGCTGCAGGCGGTCACTGACCGGGAGCGTGCGAAAATCGCATTATCCTACCGCTGCGCCTCCTTAACGGATGTTTTCTGGGTAAAAAAGAATAGTGAACGCATCACTTTTGGCGAAATCAATCTCTATGACAACCACCTTGACCATACTTTTATTGACATTGCCTTAAAAGGCAGGCAGTACACCGTGGAGAATAAATACCTCGCAAGGGACCTGGCCACGAACGGCTGTTTCCCAAAGGCATGGAAAAGAACCGGTCACGGTTTTACGCTGTTAAAGGACGGGGGATATGACGCTGTGGAACGGGAACTTCTGGCAAGCAGAATCTGCAGGTGTTTTGACGTTTCACAGGTCTTATATGAAGAAGATTATTTTGACGGGGAAAAGGTGACTGTCAGTGACAATATCACCTCAAAGGAATATTCCATTGTATCCATGGAAGCCTTTGAAATCTATTCCCGGAACCATAACCGGAATACGGCAAAATACATTAAAAGCCTTGACAGGCATAATTATTATATGATGAATATTGCAGACTATCTTGTGGGAAATACGGACAGACACTGGGGAAACTGGGGCGTTTTAGTCAGCAATGCAAACAACAAACCTGTCTGTATCCACAAACTGATGGACTTTAACCAGGCATTCCATGCATACGACTCTTTAGAAGGCGCAAACTGCCAGAGCGTTTTCTGCCAGAAAATGACACAGAAAGAGGCAGCAATTCTGGCAGTAAGCAGGATTGGATTAAACCAGGTCTGTGAAATACCGGAAAAAATTTTTTCCAGCCTTCCGCAGTATTATGATATGTTTATGCAGAGGCTGGAGCTTCTAAAAAGCATCTGAGCTTTGTTTACGGATTTGCGCTTCCACATCCGAAAGGCTGGTTTTTTGTTTTCTTGCAATATCCGCAATATCCTCATATTCATATTTCTCCCTTGTCACACCGTATCCTGTGGAGACTTTTTTTCGTACTTTTCCAAATTCCGTCGGTACCGTTTCGATGGTGCGGGAAAGGGTATGGCGGCGGCTGGTGTTTTCACGCACTCCAAGGGTCGTTGTGTGCTGGAAAATCTTTTGTATCATCTGCTCTTTATCTTCTTCATGGCACATAACAAAAAGCACAATTCCCGGACGGGATTTTTTCATCTGTGCAGATACTGTATATACCTCCAGGGCCCCGGCTGCAAAAAGCTGTTCCTGGGCAAAGCCAATGGCTTCCGCTGTCATGTCGTCAAGGTTGCAGCAAAGCTCGGTAACCGTCCCGCCGGAATTTTCCGTTTCCCCAAGAAACGCCCGCACGCAGTTGGCAGCGGCAAAATCCTTTTTTCCCATACCGTATCCGATGGCAGACACTTTCATAACCGGCATATCTCCGAATTTTGTAGCGAAGTGCTTCAGCAGCGCCGCCCCGGTAGGTGTGCAGAGTTCGCCCTCTGTCCCGCCGCCGCAGACTGGCACGTCCTTCAGGATAAACGCAGTTGCGGGAGCAGGAACGGGAAGAATTCCATGGGCACATCTGACCTGCCCGCTGCCGACATGAACCGGGGATACAACAACCTGTTCAGGGGATAAAAGATCCATCAGCATACAGACCGCCGTAATGTCTGCAACAGCATCCATTGTCCCCACTTCATGGAAATGAATATCCGTGACAGGAACACCATGAACATGGCTTTCCGCTTCCGCAATCAGCGAATAAACTGCGTGAACGTCGGATTTTACTTTTGGGGATACAGGCAGCTTTTCTATAATATGTCCAATTTCATGCATTCCGCTGTGGTGATGATGCCCGTGTCCTTTGTCATGGGAATGCCCGTGCATTTCCACGGCTTCCTCTTCTCCACCGACTTTTACAGTAAAATGCGTTCCGCAAATCCCGCATTTTACTGCCTTTTCCATTGTAAACGCAACTCCCGGGATATTAAGGCTGTTTAGCTTTTGAACAAACGCATCCTTGTCCAAAAGCAGTTCAAACAATGCCGCCGCAAGCATATCCCCGGCGGCCCCCATACCACAGTCCAGATATAATGTTTTCATTTTATTTTACCTCCATATGGTTAATCATGCTTGCAAGATATCCGGCACCGAATCCATTGTCGATATTGACAACGGAAACCCCGCTGGCGCAGGAATTGAGCATGGATAAAAGGGCAGAAAGCCCGTTATACGACGCCCCGTAACCCACGCTTGTCGGAACAGCAATCACGGGACAGTCTGCAAGTCCGCCTATCACGCTGGCAAGTGCGCCTTCCATACCGGCTATGGCAATGATAACGCTTGCATTCATAATTTCGTCAAGATGGGCTAACAGGCGGTGCACTCCCGCCACGCCCACATCATACAGCCTGGTAACTTCGTTTCCATATACCCCGGCGGTAAGCGCCGCTTCTTCCGCTACCGGGATATCGCTGGTTCCCCCGGTTGCCACAACAATCTTTCCTATGCCGTCCGGCTTTGGTATCTTTCCGATAATGCCGATTTTTGCATCTGCATGATAGTCCAGATTATATTCCGTGCCGATTTTTTCTGCGGCCTCAGAGGAAAGTCTTGTAATCAAAACCGTATTCTGTCCGTTATGCTCCATTTTTCCCGCAATTCCCATAATCTGCTCTACGGTTTTGCCTGCGCCGTATATTACCTCCGGCATTCCCTGGCGGATTTCACGGTGCAGATCAACTTTTGCATATCCTATATCTTCAAACGGCTCTTTTTTGATTGCCAAAAGCGCGTCATCCACTGTCATTTCATTTGACTGCACGGCTTTAAGAATCTCTTTTATTCCGTTTTTCATCCCCTTACCTCCAGACCTTTATTGTTTATGTATTTATTCATCTTACCCCAACAGTCTCACAATTTCAACTCCTTAAAACAAAATTACAGCGGACTGTTTCCTGTTTTGAAAACAAGTCCGCTGTTTTAACTATGCCAGTCCTTTTACTTTTACATTCAGTGTTTTGCTCTCTTTGTACGGACGGAACAGAAGGTACAAAAGACCAATAACCAGAAGAAACGCAACCGCTGTTCCCGCGCCAAAGGCTCCTGTTGTAACCAGTGTTCCAATCTGGTAAATGCACATGGAAACCACATAGGCAAGACCGCACTGGTATCCGATTGCAAACCAGAACCATTTTGCATTGTTCATCTCTCTTTTAATGGCTCCCATTGCGGCAAAGCACGGTGCACACAAAAGGTTGAATACCAGAAAACCGTATGCGGCAACCGGAGTCATGATGGCTGCAAGATTTCCCCAGATTTCCGTGCCGTCCTCTGCAACCTCGCCAAAGCCAAAGAGAAGTCCGAAGGTCGCAACCACGTTTTCCTTTGCAATTAATCCGGTAATGGCCGCAACTGCCATTTTCCAGCCTTCGCCCGCCTGTGTCCAGCCAAGCGGTGCAAAGATCCATGCAATCCCGTTTCCGATTTTTGCCAGAATACTGTCGTTTAACTGCTCTGCCTCCAGCATGCCAAATCCGCCGTCTGTCCAGCCAAAGCTCATTAAAAACCAGAGGATAATCGTGGACAGCAGAATAATGGTTCCCGCCTTTTTAATGAAGGACCATCCGCGTTCCCACATACTTCTTAACACATTCAAAATGGTCGGCCAGTGATATGCAGGCAGCTCCATGACAAACGGCGCAGGCTCTCCTGCAAACATCTTTGTTTTCTTCAAAATGATTCCAGAAATAATGATTGCCGCCACACCTACAAAATATGCGCTCCATGCTACCCATCCGGAATTTCCGAAAAAGGCGCCCGCAATCAGTCCGATAATCGGAAGCTTCGCCCCGCACGGTACAAATGTCGTTGTCATAATGGTCATTTTACGGTCACGGTCATTTTCAATGGTACGGGACGCCATAATTCCCGGCACACCGCAGCCGCTTCCGATTAACATCGGAATAAAGGATTTTCCGGAAAGTCCGAATTTGCGGAAAATACGGTCCATGATAAATGCCACACGCGCCATGTATCCGCAGCTTTCCAGAAATGCAAGGAATAAAAACAGTACGAGCATCTGCGGTACAAAACCAAGCACTGCACCCACTCCGGAAATAACACCATCCACAATCAGTCCGGTCAGCCAGTCCCCTACTGTCTTGACAGACACATAATATACCAGAAACATTACTGCCGCAAAGAATGGCAGCGCAAACCAGCGGTTGGTCAGTACGCGGTCAATTTTATCGGATGTACTCATGTTTTCCTTATGCGCCTTTGTCACACACTCTCCGATAATGGCGGAAATATATTCATAACGTTCATTTGTGATAATGCTTTCGGTATCATCATCAAACGCTTCCTCCATCTGCCGGATTTCCGTGGAAACATCCGGAACATAACTCATCTGTTCGCCGATTTTATTATCCTTTTCCAGAAGCTTGACTGCATAAAAGCGTTTCTGTTCCTCCGCCACCGTGCTTTCAAGCTTATCTTCCACTGCGGAAATGATTTCCTCCGCCTTTTGGGAAAAAGTATGTAAAGGATTTACGGACTTTTTTTTCTGTGCCAGGGCGACTGCTTTTTCCGCCGCCTTCATAATTCCGGTTCCCTTTAACGCGGAAATCTCCACAACCTCACAGCCCAGCTTTTCACGGAGTTTGTCCACATGGATTTTATCCCCTCTTTTTACAAGGACATCCATCATGTTTACCGCCATCACAACCGGAATTCCCAGCTCCATAAGCTGTGTGGTCAGATAAAGGTTTCTCTCAATATTGGTGCCGTCCACGATATTTAAAACCGCATCCGGTCTTTCGCCAATAAGGTAGTTTCTGGCAACCACCTCCTCTAACGTGTACGGGGACAGAGAATAAATTCCCGGCAGATCCATAATCACAACATCCTTATGTCCCTTTAATTTTCCTTCTTTTTTTCTACGGTTACACCCGGCCAGTTCCCTACAAACTGGTTTGAGCCGGTCAGCGCATTAAACAGCGTTGTTTTGCCGCTGTTCGGATTTCCTGCAAGCGCAATTTTTAGTGCCATAATTTTCCTCCTTCAACCTCTTCCATTGCATAATTGCCTGCTAATTTTAATGAGCACCCGCTAACATACATGCAAAAAAAATTTACTCCACAACAATCATTTCCGCATCGGCTTTTCTAAGCGATAATTCATAGCCGCGCACCGTGACCTCCACCGGATCCCCAAGCGGCGCAACCTTCCTCACATAAATGTCCACGCCTTTGGTAATGCCCATGTCCATAATCCTGCGTTTTACCGGACCTTCCCCGGTCAGCTTTGCCACCTTTACGGTTTTACCGCAAACGGTATCTTTTAATGTCTGCATTTTTTCTTCCTTTCCCTGTCTATACCATAATCCTGTTTGCCATGTCTTTTCCAATTGCCACCCTGGAATCCTTCACATTCACGATCAGGCTGCCTCCGGTTTCGGATATGACAGTAACGTTTCCCCCGGTCACGAAACCAAGGTTTTCCAGAAAGCGTCTGGTTTCTTCTTTGCCCCCTACCCGTTTAATGGTATCCGTTTCTCCTGCATTTAACATTGTCAGCGGCATCATTCCATCCCTTCTTTCTTTTCTGCTGTACTCATTGATAATTGTTATTATCTTTACCGTTAGTATATTCTAACGTTCATTAGTTGCCAATACCTTTTTTCATATTTTTTTTATATTTCGGGGTAACTTTTCAAGAATAAAAAAACACAGGAGATACATAATGCACCGCCTGTGTTTTTTATTATTCTTCTTCTGTCATGAAAACCGCTGTCTGGTATTTCCCAAGCTCAAGCGTTCCGTCCGTTTCTTCGCCGGTCAGGATGTCCTTTCCATATACGTTTTCAATACGCTGTGTTTCCTGTGTACAGTTTAAATAAAATACAAATTCCCTGCCGTCCGCCGTGCGGGTATGGCGCTCCACGCCCTCCGGCATCCGGTATGTCTGTATGCCCGCATCCTTAAACACCCCGGCAAACAGATACTGCATGGCAGCATCATTCAGCCTTGCAGCCACATAATAAGCTTTTCCTTTTCCGTATTTATTTTCCGTAACAGCGGGACTGCCGCCGTAATAATCGGAAGTATAACTCCCGCAGGATTCTGCACCGGAGAGTCTTAAAACCTCCGCATAATCCCGGACATGCCCGAGTATATCCGCATCAAATTCCACAAAATTGGTATCCTTTGGATAAAGGCTGTCAATTTCCTCACTGACCAGCCCGAATACATCTTTTAAGCCGTCTCCCGGAAACCCACCGAGGAAATTGAGTTGGTTTTCATCCACATATCCCGTCAGGTAGGTGGCAAACAGATGCCCGCCGTTTTCCACGAATGAGGAAAGCCTGCCGGCAACGCCGGATTTTAACATGTAGAGCATCGGCGCAACAATCACCTGGTATTCTTCAAAAGAATCCTCACTGGCAATCACATCAACGTCAATGCCGAAATGCATCAGGTTTTTGTAGGTATCAACACAGGTTTCAGGATATTTTTTACTTTCCTGTGACAGACCACGCATAATGTCAACCGCCCACATGTTATCCCAGTCAAAAATCATTGCCACCTTTGCCTTTACAAGTGTACCGCGGATTTCAGAAAATTTTTTCAGTTCCTCCCCAAGGGATGCAGTCTCTTTAAAGATACGGGTATCGTCTGTTCCCAGATGATCCACGACTGCCCCATGGTACTGTTCATAGGAACCCCGCCCCTTGCGCCACTGGAAATACTGCACGGTATCCGACCCCAGTGCAACTGCCTGCATGGAGGCAAGCTTTAAAACCCCCGGTCTTTGCATTTTATTACAGCCGTGCCAGTTGACTAAACCCGGTGCGCTTTCCATCTGCATAAACGGACGGTCTTTTTTCATGGAACGCATCAGCGCGTGGTTGAATGCCGTCTCTGCCATGGTATCGGAAAATTTCTCCCGGTCATTGTGGTACTGCGGATAGGAATCCCATGAAACCACATCCAGTTCCTTCGCCATGATCCGGTAATCCAGCCCCGGATACAGCGACATGAAATTGGTTGTCACCGGAATCTTCGGTGTGCGTTCCCTTAAAATCCCGATTTCTGATTTCATGTAATCCGTCATGTTCCATGTGGTAAACCGCTTCCATTCCAGATTCAGCCCCATACTGCTGTATTCCCCGTTCGCATAAGGAGGCTCAATCTGGGAAAAATCGTTATAATTATGGCTCCAGAACGTGTTCCACCATGCCTTGTTCAGCTTTTCGATGTCATGGTCATATTTTTCCGCCAGGTAGTTCTGAAACCGCCTGACGCATGACGGGCAAAAACACTCCCCTCCAAATTCATTGGACACATGCCACATCAGAAGCCCCGGATGTTCTCCCAGTTCGTCAATCAGCCTGTTTATGATAATGGAAACCTTGTTCCTGTAGGAAGGTGAACTCATGCAGTGGTTGTGCCGCACCCCGTGGTGCGCACGCCTTCCGTAAGAATCCACCCGCATCGCATCCGGGTATTTTTCATCCAGCCAGGCAGGACGTGCGCCACTTGGCGTAGCCAGAACAGTATAAATCCCGTTCTCATAGAGAGTGTCCATAACTTTTTTCAGCCATTCAAAATGAAAATCTCCCTCCCTGGGTTCATATGTCGTCCATGAAAAAACCCCAAGTGTTGCTTCCGTAATATTTGCCTTTTTCATCATCCGGATATCTTCTTCCAGGATATCCTCCCTGTCCAGCCACTGCTCCGGATTATAATCCGCCCCATGCATGATTCCGTCAATCTGCGGAAATAAAATTTTCCTTTCCATCACATTCTGCCTTTCTCCCTTTTTTACGCAGATTTAATATTTCTGCTTGCATTGCAGGTAAAATACAGTACCTGGTATTCTTTTGCAATCTGCCGCAACAGTTCCTGTCCATGCTCGAATTTTTCTTCATCCTGGTTTACGAAAGGATCATCCAGGATAAGAAACGGCTTTTCTCCCGGATACATGGCGTCCACAAGTGCAAAACGCATACATACCCCCAGCAGATCCTGGTATCCTGCGGAAAGCCATTTGGTTTCCCTTAACTCACCAAGTTCTTTTATCTGCACGTCAATATTGGCATCCACCATCCAGGTATCTCTGCCGCATCCGGTCAGAAGCTCATAATACTTGCCGAAACCTCCCTCAATCGGTCCCAGGTAACGGGCAGAAAACTGTTCTTTTGCGCTCTGTAATAGACTCTGCGTCAGGTCGTAAATTTCAAAGAGATGCTCTTCTTTTTCCTGCTCTTCCTTACAGATGGCAAGCTGCTGTTCCTTCTCATCCCGCAGGTCAAGCTGCTCCTGTAAATCGTCCATCTGGCGGTTGTACTGCTCGATTCCCTCGCGGACGTCCTCCAGACGTTCGTCCACATCCTGTATCATGGAATTCAGCTCGTCCAGGGAATACGGGCAGATTTCCTGCTGCTCCAGTTCCTGAACATTATATTCCTGCTCGAACTGTTCTTTTTTCTTTTTGCTCTCCTCATATGCCCTTGCGGCAATCCGGTACTCCGTTGCCTTGGTCTGAAGCTGGCTGATCTCGGTTCCGATATCCTCCCCAAAATCCATCCCTGCCTCTTTGCCAAACTGCACCAGATCCCGTCTGGTTTTTTCGTATTCTTCCCTCGCTGACTCGCTCTTATTTGCCCTTGTTTTTAAGCGGTCATATTCATGCATCTGGTTCCTAAGCTCAAACAAGCCTTCCCTTGCATTGGTTCCGCTGCAGTAAATATGGTAACGACCCAGAAACTCAATCGCTTCCTCCTCAATTTTTATAATCTCTGCGGAAGCCATTTCCATGGTACGCTGTACTTCAAGAACCGGTTCCTGGAACTTTCTGTCCTCTTCCTCGCGTTCAAGCTTCAGCCTCTGGTTTCTGCTTTCCTCATGGGAAATCTTCACACTGCGCACCAGCACAAACATTATTCCAAGAACCACAACCGCCGCGGAGATGACCATTACCGGTATAAAATTTCCCAGCAGATTTTTAAGCAGAAAGCTTAACGCACAGCCAATCGCGCCTGCCGCCATTAACATAATTCCAATTACAAGAAGTGGCATCCGTTTGTCCACAAGATAAATCGGGGCTTCCCGCTTCATTGCCATCGCTTCAAAGTAGGAAATCCTGGTTTCAAGCTGTGACTTCTCCTCATGAAGCCTGGAAAGACATTCCAGGTCTTTTTCCAAATCCGAGATTTCCTCCTTGTCTGGCAGGCCTTCCTCAAAACGGTCGGAAAGCTTGCTGTACTGCGTCCGCTCTTCATCCGTCAGTCCCAGATTATACAGCGTGGTCTTTAACACCCCAAGCATCTGGACTTCCTGGTTTTTCTGGATAAACTCCTCTTCCTCCGGCACACGCTCAGGAAATACGCTGCGGTATTTTTCCATTTCCTCCCTGCGTTCCTGTTCTTCCCTGCACAGGGAATCGTAATTCTTTTTTAAACTTTCCCTGCGGCTTTCCTCACTTGCCATCTGCAGCGCCTTTGCATACTGCGAACGGATATCGGAAAGTTCCTTGCGCTGGTCCTGCTTTTCGGCAAGCTTTTTCCTGATTTCCCTTGCGGACTGCTCTGCTGCTTCAAATCCCCTTATTTCCTCAGAAAGCAGGGTGATTGTGCTCTTGCGTTTTTTAATTGAACCGGTTGCACGGTTCGGCGATATTCTGTTCATCCGGTCCCGGATTTTTTTCTGCGCGGTATCAAAATTGTTGATATCGTTTGTATTTTCCACAAGATTGCCCAGCTTTGCATTGATGGCATCCGTGGAACCGCATTCGCAGTCATTCTGCGCGATAAACGCGCTTCTTTTAAAGGATGCGCTGTCCAGCCCGAAAATCTCATTTCCAATGTCGGACGAATAATCATGGCATTCCAGGTTCGTGGAAAGATCATAGAGATGGAAGGTATCCATCTTATCCGTCTTTCCAAAGGTCCGGCTGATCCTGTAAACCTTATCACGGAACGAAAAATCCAGTTCACCTCCGTACACACCGCCCTGCCACGGTCTGTAGACTACGCGCTCTTTGTCAAAATGTCCTGACTCCCGCTTGGAGTCAAACCCGTAAAACATGACACGAAGGAATGCGGCCAGCGTGCTTTTGCCCCACGCATTCGGCTCGTGAAACAGATTCACTCCGTCTGTAAAGTTAATACGCACATTTGATAATTTCCCGAAATTTTCCACATGACAGGAAAGTAATTTCATAACTTATACCTCCTCCCCAGACAAGGCAAGAATTCCGCAGCGGATGACCTCTGCCTTCTGCTCCTCTTTCAGTTCTGAATTTAAAACCATGCGAATGAATTCCCCCTTGAGCGAGGCATCCTTTTCATAATCACTGTAATTGATTCTGAGTTTTGTCTTGTCATATACTTTCTCAAAATAGAAATAATCCGTAAACAGATCCTGCAGGTATTCGCAGTTAAAATCCGCGTCCACCTCAACTTCACCTGTCAGGACGAATTTAACCATGCTGGCAGACGGATAGGAATATTTTGCTATCTCCTGCTCCATACAGACGGCAACCTCCCTTGTGGTCAGCATTCCAGTCACATCCACCTCCAGCGAATAGAGTGTCCGTGCCGCAATCTGGATAAAGGAAGCCTCCGCGCGCCTTGTTTCATCATTGATATCCAGAAGAACAAACCCCTTCGGTCCGCACTCGTCAAAACCACGTCCCTCCAGACAGCCCGGATAGCAGTATATTCCACGGTTGTCCAGATTTTCCTGCACATAATGGTGTACATGGCCGAGCGCAAGATAATCAATATTTTTGTTGGCAAGCGCATCCAGGCTGATACTCTCCACCTGCTCCCTGTTCTGGTACTCCCCAACCTGTCCGTGCAAAGTTACGATGTTGTAATCCTCATGGTTTAGTACCAGCGAATTGTATGCCGCCACATGGTTTTCCCCGGATAATTCCAGTCCGGAAATTACGACATTGCCGTAACGGTATGCCGTCCACTCGTTGTCAAACAGCAGCAGATTCTCCGGCATCTCTTCCAGCTTGGATAAAAAATTATCGCTGTCATGGTTTCCCCGCAGATATAAAAAGTCAATCTGGGGATGCGAATAAATCATGTCCTTTACCGTGTTCCTCGCCATTGCGGACACGCTTCTGGTATCAAACAAATCCCCTGCAATCAGGATAATCCTCACTTCATTTTTTTCTGCATACTCAACCATGCGCGTAAATGTCCGAATGATTTCCTTCCTGCGTTCCCTCGCCTGCTCCTGGCTTAAATTTGTTGTCATCTTAGAATCCAGGTGCAGGTCTGCACAATGAATGATCTTCATATTTTATCTCCCTTTGTTGAACATCAGCCCATAAGGCGTCACACATTTCCTGCCTTTTCCTGTAATGCCGGCGCACTTCGAAGCTGAATCGTGGGCCCGCCTTTTTTTTCAATGTAGTCTTCTGTAATGACCACACGCCCTATATTGTCATCCTTCGGGATTTCATACATGATATCCAGCATGAACTCCTCAATTATGGCACGAAGCGCACGCGCACCGACCTTTTTTTCCTTTGCTTTCCTGGCTACGGCGTTTAGCGCGTTCTGGTCAAACTCCAGATCCACCTCATCCATCTGAAGAAGCTTGATATACTGCTTTAAAATCGCGTTTTTCGGCTCCACGAGAATTTTTACAAGCATTTCCTCCGTCAGCGCTTCCAGCGTAAACAATACCGGAAGGCGCCCTAAAAATTCAGGAATCATGCCGAATTTGCGCACATCCTCGACCTCGACTTTGGAAAGCAGATTTTCATCCTCATCAAAACGGTCCTTCAAATCAGCTTTAAAGCCGATTGCCGCCGTTTTGTTCAGTCTTTCCTTAATGATATCCTCCAGGTCCGGGAACGCCCCGCCGCAGATAAACAGAATGTCCTTCGTATCCACCGTGGTCATGGGAACCATGGCGTTTTTACTGCTTGCACCCACCGGAACATCAATCTCCGCGCCTTCTAAAAGCTTTAACATTCCCTGCTGCACGGATTCGCCGCTGACATCCCTCTGGTTGGTATTGCGTTTTTTTGCGATTTTGTCAATCTCGTCAATGAAGATGATTCCCTTTTCGGCACGCTCCACGTCATTGTCCGCCGCTGCCAGAAGTTTACTGACCACGCTTTCGATATCATCGCCGATATAGCCTGCCTCTGTCAGGGAAGTCGCGTCCGTAATCGCAAGCGGCACGTCCAGAAGCCTTGCAAGCGTCCTGACCAGGTAGGTCTTTCCGCAGCCTGTGGGTCCTATCATAAGCATATTCGACTTTTCGATTTCGATGCCATCCTTTTTATCGTCCATCACACGTTTGTAATGGTTATAGACCGCAACCGACATAACCTTTTTGGCCTGCTCCTGCCCGACCACATATTCATCCAGTTTTTCCTTGATTTTATGCGGTGCGGGAATGGAATGAATATCCAGCGCCGGGGCCTCTTTCTTTTCCTTTGGCGCTTTCTTTTTGATTTTCTGGTTCAGCGGAACCGCATCCTGCAGATCCGATAAATTAATCATGCTGATATTGGGCATTTTGCCGACATTTAAGTTCATGTTCATAAAATCGCCCATATTAAAGCCGCCGGAATTCATGGAATCGAACGTCTTTTGCATGCAGTCACTGCAGATACAGATATTGTTCTGTATATGTATCATCTTCCCGGCCGTGTGTTCCGGCCTGCGGCAGATATAGCAGACATCTTCATATTCCGTCTGCCTGTCCTCCGTAACCTGGCCGCTGTTTTCATTCTCAGACATTGGTATTACCCTCCCGGATTTTTCTCCCATGCACTGCCCTAAAAAAACAGTACATTTGCGGGAAAAACTTTTTACATAATACTACAAGTATACTTCAATGACAGACGAAACACAAGATAGTTTCTGTTTTTTCTCAAATCTTTTTTGTTTTTTTATAAAAAAATGCCAAAAAAAGGGGAATGGCTCTGCATTCTCCCCTTTTTTGTATCCTGCTCTTAAAGCAATTCCTTTAAAATTTTATTAACAATGCCCGGATTTGCCTTGCCTTTCGTGGCTTTCATGGTCTGTCCGACCAAAAAGCCGAGCGCTTTTTCCTTGCCGCCGTGGTAATCCTCCACGGACTGTGGGTTGTCCTTTATGACCTGCTCAATTGCGGCGCGGAGCTCTCCCTCATCATTCATGCTCTTTAATCCTTTTTCCTCCACGTACTTTTCCGGATCGGTATCATACGTAAATACCAGCTCAAAGACTTCCTTTGCCACGCTGCCGTTAATCGTGCCGCTGTCCACAAGCCCAATCAGCTTTGCAAGATTTTCCGGTGAAAAGCGGATATCCTCTGCATCCATCCCACGCTCCTTTAAAAGGCGCATGGTTTCCACCATCAGCCAGTTGGATACTTTTTTCGGTTTGCCGCAGATTCTTGTGGTTTCCTCAAAAAGATCCGCCATGTGCTTGGATTCGGTCAGGATTTTTGCATCATATTCCGGAATATCGTATTCCTTTTTGTAACGCGCCAGCTTTTCATCCCGAAGCTCCGGCTGGCGTGCCTTTACAGCGGCAATCCATTCGTCCGGAATAACAAGCGGAACCAAATCCGGATCCGGAAAATAACGGTAGTCCTGCGCATCTTCCTTGGAACGCATGGCGTGGGAGCTTTCCTTGTTGTCGTCCCAGCGGCGGGTTTCCTGAACCACCTTTCTGCCTGCTTCTAAAAGTTCAATCTGGCGCTCCCTCTCCCCCTCGATGGCATGAGCGATTGCCTTAAATGAATTCAGGTTTTTCATCTCGGTACGGGTACCGAATTTCCGGCTGCCTGTCTCACGGACGGAGAGGTTCACGTCGGCACGCATGGAACCCTCGTTTAATTTACAGTCGGACGCGCCAAGATACTGGATGGTCTGGCGCAGCTTTTCCAGATAGGCGATGACTTCATCCGCCGAGCGCATATCAGGCTCTGACACAATCTCAATAAGCGGTACGCCGGAACGGTTAAAGTCGACAATGGAAACATCTTCCCATTCATCATGCACCAGTTTTCCGGCATCTTCTTCCATATGGATTTCATGGATACGGACCTGTTTTTTACCCGCCGCCGTCTCAATTTCCACGCTTCCGTTCCTGCAGATTGGCAGATATAACTGGGAAATCTGGTAGTTCTGCGGATTATCCGGATAAAAATAGTTTTTGCGGTCAAATTTGCTGTACTGTGTAATCTGGCAGTTTGTGGCAAGCCCGACTGCCATTGCATATTCCACGACCTGTTTATTTAATACCGGAAGGGAGCCCGGCTGTCCGGTAC
>CAYNOE010000025.1:0-1623 GCA_964398745.1 uncultured Lachnobacterium sp. | reverse complement strand
GCATATTCCACGACCTGTTTATTTAATACCGGAAGGGAGCCCGGCTGTCCGGTACATACTGGACAGGTATGCGTATTCGGTGCACCCCCGAATTCTGTG
The DNA here is from genome assembly GCA_964398745.1 of uncultured Lachnobacterium sp. GTDB lineage: Bacteria > Bacillota > Clostridia > Lachnospirales > Lachnospiraceae > Roseburia. Next base: position 1,524 of record CAYNOE010000025.1, on the reverse strand, counting down.
GAGCAGGAACAGAAAATTTTGGTTTTTGTCGCCAGCTCCACATGGACTTCCAGTCCGATTACGGTTTCATAATTTTTACTCATTTATAATACCATTATCCTTTCTACTTTTTTAGGCAGTAGCAAAATACTTTCAATTAAGTGACGGAACCGGTCATCAGTCAAATCAACGCAGGCACGTTTGCACTACCTGCTTATGATATTGCCTGCTGCCCAGTCCCTGCTTTATGGAAAGCTTTTATGCAATTAGAAATAAATTTCTGCTATACTAAGTTTCCGCAGCCGGGCTATGCGTGTATGCTCTGGTCTGTTCAAAGCTGTACGCAGCGCGGATGATATTTTTTTCCTTAAAACAGTCGCCGATCATCTGGATTCCGATTGGAAGAGCGTTTTTGTCCATGCCGCACGGAAGAGAAATTCCCGGAAGTCCTGCAAGGTTTACGGATATCGTGTAAATATCGCCCAGATACATCTGAATCGGATTTTTAAGGCTCTCTCCCAGTTTCGGCGCAGTCGTCGGCGCCGCCGGCGCAATGATTACGTCATATTTTGCAAACGCTTCATCAAAGGCTTTTTTGATTAGTCCCTTGACACGGAGTGCCTTTAAATAATAAGCGTCATAATAGCCGGAACTTAAGACAAAGGAACCAAGCATAATCCTGCGCTTTACTTCTGCCCCGAAGCCTTCGGAACGGGATTTTTTGTACATATTATGAAGTCCTTCATATTCCTTTGTACGATAACCGTATTTTACGCCGTCAAAACGGGCGAGGTTGGAGCTTGCTTCCGCGCAGGCAATGACGTAGTATGCCGGAATAGCGTATTTTACCAGGCCTAAGTCAAATTCCTCGACAACGGCTCCCTTTTCTTCCAGCGTCCTTACAGCCGAAAGAACTGCATCTCTTACTTCTATATTTAAGCCTTCCCCGAAATAATCCTTTGGGATTCCAATTTTCATTCCTTTTACGTCATCCACAAGCGCTGCAGTAAAATCAGTATCCTCACGGGAAACCGAAGTTGCATCTTTTGTATCATGTCCTGCAATGATTTCCAGTACTGTGGCACAGTCTGTCACGTCCTTTGCAATCGGCCCAATCTGGTCTAAGGAAGATCCATAGGCAATCAGTCCATAACGGGAAACGGTTCCATAGGTCGGCTTCATTCCTGTCACACCGCAGAATGAACTCGGCTGGCGGATACTGCCTCCTGTATCAGAACCAAGTGCGAAAGAACATTCCTCTGCGGATACTGCTGCACAGGAGCCGCCGGAAGAACCGCCCGGCACATGCGCCATGTTCCACGGGTTTTTGGTTTCCCCGTATGCAGAGGTTTCTGTCGTGCTTCCCATCGCAAATTCATCCATGTTGGTTTTTCCAATAATGACTGCTCCGGCGTCCTCTAAACGCCTGACCGCTTCCGCCGTGTATGTCGGCACAAAGTTTTCCAGTATTTTTGAAGAACAGGTGGTCAGAAGCCCTTTCGTACACATGTTATCCTTAATGGCAACCGGAACCCCGGCAAGCGG
>CAYNOE010000024.1:0-20254 GCA_964398745.1 uncultured Lachnobacterium sp. | reverse complement strand
AGCGGCATGCGTCGGAAGGCATTTTAAGAAATGCTTCGCATTTGCCTTCCTCCTTAAAATCATCCGCCGTTTTTACCGGAAACCGCATATGAACCTCTGTCCCCTGTCCCCTTTCGCTTTGAACGAAAAGTTTTGCACCATGCCGTTTTAGAATCAGGAGCACAAGCGACATGCCAAGTCCCGCGCCGCCCTCTTTTCTGGAGCGTGATTTATCCGCCATGTAAAACTCATCGCAGATATGCGCCACATCCTCTTTGCTCATTCCGCATCCCCTGTCCTTCACTGTCAGTTCATAAAATTCTTTCTGCTGACTGACAGTGCCAGTAATGGTAATTACTGCATTATCATCTGATGCTTTTTTTGCATTATCTAAAAGATTATAAAGCGCTGTAATAAAAAGTTCCTTATCCGCCATAATGACAAAATCCGAAATTTCTGTTTCCAGCGTAAGGTTTTTTTCTTCTAAAAACGGCTCGAAAAGCTGTTTTGTTTCACTTACAAGATCTGAAATATGAAGCGGTTTCTTTTCAATCTCATTCCGGTTTAAATAAATCAGGTGAAACAACTTTTTTGACATTGTTTCCAGACGCTGTCCCTCAGAAAAAATATAATTTAAGGCCAGAATTTCCTCCTGCCTTGGCAGCTCCATGGAACGCATGGTATCCGCATAACCGATAATGGCAGTCATCGGCGTTTTGATTTCATGGGTAAAATCCGCCACGAACTGTTCCCTTTTGTGAATCATCTCCTCCAGCGCTTTCATATGCGCCGCAACTGCATCGCTCATCCGGTTAAATTTTTCTGCAAGTTCCCCGATTTCATCCGAAGTATTTACTGCCGCCTTTGTCTCATAATCCCCGCCTGCAATCTGCTCACTCACACGGTTTAATTCTTCCAGCGGGCTTGTCAGGTAACGGCAGAGCAGATATAAAACCACTGCCATGGCAGCAAGCATTCCAAGAAAAAGAAGCCTGAAATAGGTAGTCTGCTGTTTCATCAGGTCATAAGCAGCTCCTGCATCGCTGCGGCTTATAATATTTAATGGTTTATCATTCACCTCGCTGCAGGAGGTGACATAAATATAATGGTTTTCCCCCTCCTGGTTTAACTGGTAATTCTTCCCCCCGACTTCAAGATTTTTAAATAGTTTTTCAGGAACCAAATCCAGCTCTTCTTTTGTCATATACACCAGTTTTTCCCCGTAGCGTATGGCAAACTCCGTTTCGCCCGCATGAATGCTTCCTGCCACCTTTGCCCCGATATCGGGAAGATACTGCTCAGGCTGTCCCCCACTGCTGTTTAATCCTGACAAAAGCTCGTACTCCACCATGGACTGCACCATGTTATTGCCTGCAATCCCGTTATTAATCTGCGATTTTTGTGCCAGCGTAAAATTCCGGGAAATCATCAGATATCCTGCAACTCCCAGACAGATGGAAAGCAGTATTAAGTTTGCACCCAGTACCTTGTCACGAAATTTCATATATATTTTTAGTCTAAAGTGATATCCTCAACATTTACTCCTAAAGATGATAACTTTGCAATGGTTACCCTGATAAAATAATCAAGCATCTGGTTTTCATGTCCTCCATTTGCTTTTTTAATCTGCTGTAATTCTGCATACCTGTCAATGGTTGTTGTAATCAGTTCTTTTTCCGTCATTTCCTGTACCATCCTTTTACCGCCTTTTTTTAAATCGTACCTTTAGTAGCTGCTACAGTTATATTATAGCGGATGAACCGGAGGATGTAAAGAAGCGGTTACTGCCATCTGTCCGCCATGGTATAAAAGTCATAATACAGTCCCTTTTTCTCCATCAGCGTATCATGGTTTCCTTCCTCTGCAATTCCCTCCCCGGTAAGCACCAGTATCCGGTCAGAATTACGGATGCTGGACAGCCGGTGCGCAATGGTCAGGGTTGTTCTGCCTTCCGAGAGCTGGGCAAGGGATTTTGCCACTTCAAACTCGCTTTCATTATCCAGCGCGGAGGTTGCCTCATCCAGAATCAGAATCGGCGGATTTTTTAAAAATACCCTTGCAATACTGATTCGCTGCTTCTGCCCGCCGGAAAGCTTCACCCCGTGTTCCCCGATGTAGGTATCATATCCGTCTTTTAATTCCCGTATAAAACCGTCCGCTCCTGCAAGCTTAGCGGCATGAACCACTTCTTCTTTCGATGCATCCGGTTTCCCGTATACAATATTGTCGTATACCGTTCCTGAAAACAAATAGACATCCTGCTGGACAATTCCAATCTTCTGCCTTAAGCTTTTTAATGTAAACTCTTTGATATCCCTGCCGTCCAGACGGATACAGCCGCTGTCAATATCATAAAAACGCGGAATCAGATTACAGAGTGTTGTCTTTCCCCCTCCGGACGGCCCGACAACCGCAATTTTTTCTCCGGGCCTGATGGACAGATTCAGATTGGAAAAAACCTGGTTGTGGTCATCCGGATATTCAAAGCTTACATTTTCAAATGTAATTGCACCGGATACCTCTTTTAAGTCTTCTGCCCCTTCCTCATCAAAAATATCAATATCCGCATCCATGATTTCCAAAAAACGCTCAATACCGGTCATTCCCCGCTGGAACTGCTCAGCAAACTCAATAATCCGCCGGATAGTGGCAATCAGTGTGGTCACATAAAGCATGTATGCAACCAGATCCCCGGGCTTTATCAGCCCTTTTACCATAAAAATCCCTCCGCCTGCAATCACGGAAAGATACATAATTCCGTCAAACATTCTGGTTGTAGTCTGGAATGCCGCCATATATTTATAGGTCTCTTTTTTAATTGCAAAAAACTTCTGGTTGTCCGCATGGAATTTTTCATTTTCCATTTCTTCATTGGTAAATGCCTTTACCACCCTCTGTCCGAGCAGGCTGTCCTCAATACGGGCATTTAATTCTCCTATCTGGTATCTCTGTTTTGAAAACGCTTTTTTCATTTTCCGGTTCAGTGCCATACAGCTAAAAAACATCACTGGCACAATGCAGAAAATAATAACTGTAAGAAGAATATTGATTCTCGATAAAATAAGAAATCCTGCCACTGCTTTGATTGCAGCAATAAAGAATTCTTCCGGACAGTGGTGCGCAAATTCCGTCACATCAAACAGGTCGTTCGTAATCCGTCCCATAATCTGTCCGACCTTGGTATTGCTGTAATAGGTATTGGAAAGCTTCTGAAGATGTGCATAGGCATCCGCCCTCATGGACGTTTCAATCCCTGCTCCCATCACATGCCCCACATCCGCCATATAATAATTGGCAATACTGTCAATCACCCGCAGTACAAAATAAACCGCCCCCAGTACCAGCACCGTGCGAACGGACAGTGACGCCAGATCCCGTATCCCCTCATTTGTAATATATCTCATAATAAGGGGCAGCACCAGTTCGCATATGGTTGTCAGTGACGCACAGAATAAATCCAGAATCACCGTTTTAATATGCGGCCTGTAGTATGGCAGAAATTTTTTTATCAGCTCTGTTGTTTTGTATCCTGTTTCCACTTCTTATTCCTTTCTAAAAATCTGTAACAGATTAACCCGCACTATTCGCAAAATCAAACAGTGAAAGCTGGTTGGACTCCGGCAGGTCCCCGAACAGTCCGAGGTCACTCATCAGTTCAATGGTGGTCTTTGACACTTTGGTACGCTCCCTGAAATCGTCCTTAGACAAAAACTTTCCATTCTTTGCCGCTTCTGCAATGGCAACCGCCGCGTTATCCCCCAGCCCTTCAATCGTATTCAAAGACGGCAGCAGTTTCCCGTCTATAATCTGGAAATGGTGGGGTTTGGATTTGTAAATATCCAGCGGAAGAAATTCAAAGCCCCTTGCATACATCTCCTGTACCAGACGCATATCCTTGTATGTATCCTGCTCTTTTTTGGACAGGGTATCCTTGCGTTTATTGTAATCCTTCATGTAATTTTCCAGTTTTTCCCGCCCCTGGCACATCAGTTCATAACTGAATGCCGTTGCGCGGATGGAAAAATAAGCCGCATAATACGCAAGCGGATAAAATACCTTGCAGTAAGCAATCCGCCATGCCATCATAACATATGCCGCCGCATGCGCTTTCGGGAACATATACTTGATTTTTTCACATGACCAGATATACCAGTCCGGTACACCGTGCGCTTTCATATCCTCTTTCCATTCATCCCACTGGGCGCACTTTCCTTTTGCCACGGTTCCTTTACGGACATTTTCCATAATTTTAAAAGCCTCCTCGGAATCAAGCCCCATTCCGATCAGATAAATCATGATATCATCACGGGTACAGATTGCCGTGGAAATGGTGGCGGTTCCCTCCTGAATCAGTGTCTGCGCATTTCCAAGCCACACATCCGTCCCGTGGGAAAGTCCCGCAATTCTTATTAAATCCGAAAATTCCTTCGGTTTTGTATCCATTAACATTCCCATGGCAAAATCCGTACCAAACTCCGGTATCCCCAGTGCGCCAAGCTGGCAGCCAGACAGTTCGTCCGCAGAAATCCCAAGTGCGGACGTATCCTGAAACAGCGACATGACCGCAGGATCATCCAGTGGAATCTGCGTCGGGTCCACCCCGGTTAAGTCCTGCAGCATCTTAATCATGGTCGGATCGTCGTGTCCTAATATGTCAAGCTTTAATAAATTATGGTCAATGCTGTGATAATCAAAATGTGTTGTTGTAATATCTACCGTCATATCATTTGCCGGACGCTGGACAGGGGTAAAGGTATCGATCTCCTCCCCCACCGGAAGCACGACAATACCGCCGGGATGCTGCCCTGTGGTACGGCGCACACCGACACAGCCAAGCACGATACGGTCAATTTCACAGTTTCTTTTGTGAATCCCGCGTTCCTCAAAATAATTTTTTACATACCCAAACGCGGTCTTGTCCGCAAGCGTACCAATCGTACCGGCCTTATACGTCTGCCCCTCCCCGAAAATGACCTCTGTATATTTATGCGCCTTGCTCTGGTATTCCCCGGAAAAATTAAGGTCAATATCCGGCTCCTTGTTTCCCTTAAATCCAAGGAACGTTTCAAACGGAATATCAAATCCCTCTTTTGAAAGCGGTTTCCCGCATTTCGGGCACACGGCATCCGGCATATCGCAGCCACCCCGCCCGCTGTAGGACTGCACCAGCTCAGAATCAAAATCACTATACTGGCAGTGTCTGCACAGATAATGGGCATGAAGCGGATTAACCTCTGTAATTCCTGCCATCGTGGCAACAAACGAACTTCCGACCGAACCTCTCGAACCTACCAGATAACCGTCCTCCACGGACTTCCATACCAGTTTCTGCGCAATAATATACATCACGGCATATCCGTTACTGATAATGGAGTTTAATTCCCTGTCCAGACGTTCCTTTACCACGGGCGGAAGCGGATCCCCGTACATGCTGTTTGCCTTGCGGTAACAGATATCCCTTAGCATCTGGTCAGAATTTTCAATGACCGGCGGACATTTGTCCGGACGCACCGGCGAAATCTTTTCACACATGTCTGCAATCCGGCCTGTATTGGTAATGACAACTTCCTCTGCCTTTGCACTGCCAAGATATGCAAATTCCTTAAGCATCTCCTCTGTTGTCCGCAGGTAAAGCGGTGCCTGGTCATCCGCGTCCTTAAAGCCCTGCCCCGTCATAATAATCCTTCTGTATATTTCATCCTCCGGATCCAAAAAATGCACATCGCAGGTTGCTACGACAAGCTTATGAAATTCTTCCCCAAGACGGACGATTTTTTTATTGATTTCTATTAAATCCTCATCCGATGCAACAGGCGAATCCTCGTCCCGTACTAAAAAGGCATTGTTTCCAAGCGGCTGGATTTCCAGATAATCGTAAAACTCCACCAGACGGGAAATTTCTTCCTCCGGTCTGCCGTTTAAAATAGCGCGGTACAACTCTCCCGCCTCACACGCGGAACCGATTAAAAGCCCGTCCCGGTATTTCATAAACTCGCTCTTTGGAATCCGCGGCCTGCGGTTATAATATTTAATGTGTGCAAGCGAAACAAGCCGGTATAGGTTTGTCCGTCCCTGGTCGCAGGTGGCAAGAATAATGGCATGGTATGTATTCGCCTTCTTTACAAAATCATCCGATGAACTTCCCAGCTCATTCACCCCGTCAAGGGATGTAATGCCACGCTCTTTTAACATGGAAATAAACTTTACAAAAATCTCCGCCGTACAGCCTGCATCATCCACGGCACGGTGATGATTGTCCAGTGATACATTAAGCGCTTTTGCAACCGTATCCAGTTTAAAACGGTTGAGATTCGGCAGCAGCACCCTTGCAAGTCCCACGGTATCCACAACCGTTTTGTCACACGGCAGTCCCTGCCTTTTGCAGTTTGCTTTAATGAAACTCATGTCAAAATCCGCATTGTGCGCAACCATCACACAGCCTTCACAAAACTCCATAAATTCCGGCAGAATATCTTCAATCACGGGTGCATCCATGACCATGGAATCATTGATGGAAGTCAGTTGTTCAATCTTAAACGGAATCGGAACCTGCGGATTGACAAAAGCAGAAAATTTGTCTGTAATTTTTCCGTCTGTCACTCTGACTGCCCCGATTTCAATAATCTTATTATTCTCAGGACTAAATCCCGTGGTTTCCAGATCAAAAACAACATAATCCCCCTGCAGGGATTCATTCTTACTGTCTGTGACAATTCCCTTTATATCATCTACCAGATAGGCTTCCACTCCGTAAATTACTTTAAAATCATCCTCCGGGGAAACAGCATGGTTCGCATCCGGAAATGCCTGCACATCCCCGTGGTCGGTAATGGCGATTGCCTTATGTCCCCATTTTTTTGCACGTTTTACAATTTCTTTTACATCCGATACCCCGTCCATATCGCTCATCTTGGTATGGCAGTGAAGCTCCACACGCTTTTCCGCACTGTGATCCATGCGTTCGGTCGTAAAATCCGCAGTCTTTTTAATTCCCGCAACAGAGGCAACTGTCAGCTCACTGTCAAATTTGTCAATGGTTGCAACTCCTTTAATCTTTACAAATTTTCCTTCGGAAATTTCCGCTAAAAGTTCTTTTACGTCATCATTGTGTACAAATATTTTTAATACGATCGTATCGGTAAAATCTGTTACGGAAAAAATGACAATGGTTTTTTCATTTCGGATTTCGCGCGTATCCACGGAAAGGATTTTCCCATGAATAATAACTTCCCCGATTGGTCCGTCAATTTTTCCAATTTCAATGGGGTCGCCTTCGAAATCCCTGCCGTAAATTACATCAGGATTCATGGATTTTTTATCATTCCCGCGCTCAAATTTACGGCGGAACTCTCCTTTTTTCTCAAATGCAGGTTTATTTTTCGGTATTTTTGCAATTTTTCTTTCGTCACCTTGCATTTTTGCACGATTTATGTCGGTTTTTGCAGGATTTTCTGATGTTTCGTTAGATTTTACTGTGATTTCTTCAGAAACCACATGCATGGAACCCTGGGTACGAGCAACGATTGCCGCAACTTCCTGTTCAATTTCCTTCTGGGAATTTTTCCGGTACTTACTCTCTTTGGGTGCCCTGTATTCCGGCTGGATTTTAAGATTCATGCCGCAGCGTTCACAGATTACCTTTTCGAGAAATTCTACAATTTCATCCGTTCTTGTTTTCGCTATAATTGTTTCGTCCATTATCAGAACCAGGTGGTCCGGAGCATCAAATTTCATATCCGCTGTCCTAAGCAGATTGTATTCGAGCACGCTGTAAGCATTTAATTCATCCAGAATACTCTCCTTATATATTTCAAAGAGTTTCTCAGGAGTATACTGTCCGGAGAGCTCATAGGATTCTATGATTTTTACAGACATCTCCTGCCCTTTAAAAATCTGGGAAGAAACGGCTTCCTCCAGCTTCCATATATTTTTCTTAAAAATCAGCCTCCTGGCACGCAAATAAATGCGAATCCCGGAACGGGCATGATTCGCACTTATTTTTGTAACCTCCGTTGTTTCCAGCAGGCTCTCCAGTTCGCTGTCAAGCTGCAGGGTCGGAAATGTCTCTTTAAACGCTTTAGGCATCTGTTCCTCCATGTATCATCTTTTATTTCCAGTGCTCCAGTTCATACCGAAGCGCGTCTAAAAGCTCATGCTCCGGCAGTTTTTTGTATACTTCCCCGTGCTTCATGAGAAGCCCTTCCCCGTTTCCTCCTGCAATCCCAAGGTCTGCTTCTTTTGCCTCTCCCGGTCCGTTCACCACACAGCCCATCACCGCAACCTTAATGTCAAGCGGAAATTCGGAAACCATGGTTTCCACTTCATTTGCGAGGGAAATTAAATCGATTTTTGTCCTTCCGCAGGTCGGACAGGATACCACTTCTATGCCCCCTGTTCTAAGTCCGAGTGTCCGCAAAATCAGTTTTGCAGACTTAATCTCTTCAACCGGATTTCCGGTCAGGGAAACCCGTATGGTATCACCGATTCCCTGGTTTAAAATCAGCCCAAGTCCTATGGAAGATTTAATATTCCCGCTGATTAAGGTTCCTGCCTCGGTAATCCCCACATGAAGCGGATAGTTTGTCTTTTCTGCAATCAGTTCATGTGCTTTTACGCACATCATAACGTCTGATGATTTAATACTGACCACCAGATTATCATATCCCATATCCTCAATCATCTTTACTTTATCAAGCGCGCTTTCCACCAGTCCTTCCGCAGTCACGCCGTGGTATTTTTCCACAAGGTCTTTTTCAAGGGAGCCGCTGTTTACCCCGATACGGATTGGAATACCCCTCTCTTTTGCCGCATCCACAACATATTTTACACGCTCTGCACTTCCGATATTGCCGGGATTAATCCGGATTTTGTCCGCCCCGTGCTCCATGGCAAGGACGGCAAGCTTATAATCAAAATGAATATCCGCAACCAAAGGAATCGTTATCTGTTTTTTTATTTCCGTCAGCGCTTCCGCCGCTTCCACGGTCGGAACGGTGCAGCGGATGATTTCGCAGCCTGCTTTTTCAAGTGTCTTAATCTGTGCAACTGTCGCATCCACATCCTCTGTTTTTGTGTTTGTCATGGACTGGATGGCGATGGGACTGCCTCCGCCGATGATGCGGTTTCCGATTTTTATTTTTTTTGTGTTCTGTCTGTGCATATGTTCTTTCCCCCTGCTATTATTTTTGTAACTATTCAGAACCCCGCCCATACATTCACAAAACCGCACGACCAGTCGTGCTTTCCATGTAATAAGGAGGGACCCGCTTTGCGGGAAGATTCCTTATTACATGCCTCTTTTTGCTCATATATGGGGCGGTGGCTCTATTCGAGCCATCCTGGAATAAGATAAACAGACTCTTACATGCAGACATGACGATTCTGCTTATCTTATTCCAGGGGGGTTCTGAATAGTTACTATTATTTTTCAATTTCTGCCCTGTACATTTCAGCAATATCCGACGGACCGTTCCACCACAGCTTGGATGCTTCGTCATACAATAATTTTCCTGTTCTGGAAGCCACAAACTCCGGTAGTAATTCTGAGGGATTACGATCCATATCCATCGCAAGTTCATCCACAACCATTGTAATCATTAAATCAATTGCATGTTTTTTTCTCTCTTCTGTAACCACTGTTTCTATAGCCATATCTTCTCACTTTCTTTAAATGTAAGACAATTTATTGCTTTATCAGTTCGAAAGCAAAACTGATCCTGCAGACGCTCCGGAAGCAACAGACTGATACATGTCATTTGTTAAATCCATCACTTGTTACTCCCTTATTTTTAAGATATGTGACAACGTCTTCCATTACCGCTTCATCACCCTCCACATGAAAAATTCCAAAACCCTCTTCAATGTACTGGAAAACCTTATACTTTTTAAATAATCCGGCTATTATATCAACAGGTTTATTCCATTCTTCAGATGCCAGTCTCATAATCCTTGTCTGCATATATATAATCTGCTGTCTTTCATTCATAATAAACACCATGCCTTTTCGTAACTGCAATCGGAACTATCCCTATTTTACTCATTTTTCTTTAAAGATACAAGTGCCGTTCTTTAATAAAAACAGCCCAGCCACTGGCTGAACTGTTATATGTAAAGTTATTTTTCATTTTCCAAAGGCTGTTTTTCTTTCACTGCCTCTTTTTTATCATCCTTTTGAACTTTCTGCTTCTTTTCCTTTTCTGAAAGCTTCTGGATGGACTCCTCCGGGATAAGCGGATTCTCCTCCCCGTTTTCCACAGGAGCGCTGTCTATGCCCTGCAGCTCTTTCACACGTTCTTCCAGCTCGTCAATCTTGTCTCTCTGTCTTGATTCATAGGCAGCGTCAAACGCATCAACTACAGCCGCCTGATGCGCATAAGCCTCTACTTCTTCCTGTGCCTGTCCCGCCTTTATCATATTCTGGTTTCCAAGACGTTTCAGACTGACTTCCTTAAAAATTTTCATCCTCTGCAGTGCCACCATACGCTCATCCTGCATATCGTTTAATAATGGTTCGCTGTAGGAAACAAACTGCATAACCGCTTCTTCCTTTTCCTGCATGGAATTCGCGGTGTCCGCAACAAAATCCTTTAATTCATCCAGCTGCTTTCTGACTTCTTTTCCGATTTTCCCTGCCTTGGAAAAACCATCCTGCGCTTTCTTATGGATGTCATCCAAAACGGCATCCATGCCTTCTTCCTTAGCGGCCGCCTCACTTTTGATTTGTCCTGAAATATCCTGGATGCTTTTTGCCCTGTCAGAATCATCTTCATGGCTGCCACGGTCTTTTTTTGCTCTGTGTCCTGCCTTTTTCTCTTCATTTAAGCCCTTCATGGTTTCCAGCATAATGACAAGATCCCGGTTTCCCTTTTCCATATCGCTTAAATGTTTGGAATTGGCCATCGCACGTTTTTTTGCTTCCTCGGCTTCTTCCTCGTACTGCTTTGCCTGGTCTTCCCTGAGCTTACGCAGTTCTTCTATTGCTTCGGCATATTCATTATCCGTTTCTTCCGTCCGTTTTCCTTCGGTATTGTTCTTTCCAATGTCCGCCAGACGCTTCTCCACCTGCCCAATCCGGTCATACAGCTTATCTTCAGGGCTTTTCTCTGTCCCGGCAGGCTTTATTTCCTGCTCCTTAACCTCAATTTCTTTTACCGGCTGCCCTTCCCGGCTCTCCTCCAAAAGCTGCCTGCCTTCTTTTGAAATCGAAACAATTCCCTGCGGCTCATTCCACAGTTCCAGCGTGGCATCTGCTGTTTCGTTTACCGTCTGCTGCTTTTGCACCAGTCCGGTTTCCATAAACCGGTTTAATGAAATTCCCTTTATTCCCATATATATCCTCCCTGATATCCTTAGCCTGCAGAATATACATATACAAAACAGTCCGCATTATATAAAATATATATCGGTAAATTCCCCTGTATACTTAAGGTCAGATAAACAGTTTGCGTATGTCATTAAACATAATAAAAATCATCAGTAAAAATAAAAGAAACAGCCCTGTCGCGTTTGCAATCATCTCCACCTTCTGGTTATTCTTTTTACCGCGGACTACTTCCACAATTAAAAACAGCAGCCGCCCGCCGTCCAGTGCGGGAATCGGAAGCAGATTCATCACTCCCAGGTTGGCAGACAAAAGAACGATCCACTGGAGCATATTCATAACCGCCAGAAATATACCGGAATTCTTCACGGATTCTTTATAAACATCCCCCATGGTTTTGACAATTCCAACCGGTCCGCTCAGCTCATTCACCGAAAACTGGCCTGTGAAGAGCATTTTCAGGCTCTGCACCGTGGCATAAATCCAGTAGCGCATTTCATAACAGCTGTTTTTCAGGTTCGAAAGTACATTGCCCTTTTCATACGTCCCATTGTATTTAAACCCATAAATATAACTGCCATTGCTTTCCTTTTTGGGCGACATCGTTGTAGTATTTTTCTCTCCGTCACGAAGATAGGTTACATCAAGGGTTTCTCCGGAATGCAAAAGAGTATACAGGGTAATTTCCGAAGAAGAATGCACCGAAAAATGATTCAGCTTTACAATTTCATCTCCTTTCTGCAGTCCCGCTTCCTGAGCCGGATAACCATCCATTACCTCAACAAGAAGGGGTTTTACTGTTCCCCTGCAGCTGACCAGAATAAAGGAAAAAACAAACGCCCTGAGAAAATGAAAAAAATGTCCGGCGAATACCACACTCATTCGCGCCCAGGGAGATTTTTTGCCAAAAGCCCTGTCATCCTCCGAATCATCGTCTTCCCCCTCCATCGCACATGCACCGCCAAATGGCAGTAACTTGATGGAATATGTCGTTTCTCCCCTGGTAAAACTGCAAAGCGCCGGACCAAAACCCAGACAGAATTCATTTACACGAATCCCATTGACTTTTGCCAGAAGAAAATGACCAAGTTCATGGAAAATTATAATAACGCTAAAAATTAAAATTGCAATTAATATTGATACAATCTGGTTTATACTCATTATCTACCACCTGCCTCCTATAAGTTCATAGGCCTCCTGTTCCGTTGCCAAAATCTCATCCACATCTGGATATTCAATAAATCTGCACTCCTCCATCACCGTTTCTATGATTTCAGGAATCTCCCAAAATGTTATTTTATGATTTAAAAACATGGCTACTGCTTTTTCATTTGCAGCATTATATGCCGTTGGAATATTCCCGCCGCGCTGCATCGCAGTAAAAGCAAGTGCAAGCCCCCTGAATGTCTTAAGATCCGGCTTTTCAAAAGTCATTGTTTTGAGCGCGGTAAAATCCAGCCTTTTTCCCGACAGACTGCGACGTTTCGGATAATAGAGCGCATACTGGATCGGAAGCCGCATATCCGGCGTTCCAAGCTGTGCAATCACCGCCCCGTCCTCATACTCCACTGCAGAATGAATGACACTCTGCGGATGCACCAGTACCTCAATCTGCTCCAGGTCTGCATTAAACAGCCACTTTGCCTCCATGACCTCCAGACCTTTATTAACCATGGTGGACGAGTCAATGGTTATTTTTCGTCCCATTGACCAGTTTGGGTGCTTTAAGGCATCCTCCACCCGGACATTTTTTAAATCCTCCTTTGTCTTTCCCAGAAACGGACCTCCCGAAGCTGTCAGATAAATCTTCGCGAACGGATTTCCCCCGTTCCCCTGCAGACACTGGAAAATTGCGCTGTGCTCACTGTCCACCGGAAGAATGGATATGTTATGCTCCTTTGCAAGCGGCATAATCAAATGTCCCGCCGTCACCAGTGTTTCCTTATTTGCAACCGCGAGATTTTTACCTGCAGAAATTGCGGCAATGGACGGTCTTATACCTATCATTCCGACAATCGCGGTTACGAGAAGCTCCACTTCAGGGTGTACCGCGATTTCCATCAGTCCGTCCATTCCGGATAAAACCGGAATATTTAAATCCGCTGTATTTGTTTTAAGCTCCCTTGCGGATTTTTCAGTCCAGACAGCCACAAACTTTGGTTTAAATTTTCGCATCTGTTCTTCCAGAAGCGTGATATTTGAGCCGCACGCAAGTGCGGTCACTTCAAAATCCCGGTGTTCTTCTATCACACTTAATGTCTGTGTTCCAATGGAACCCGTGGAACCTAAAATTGCAATTTTTCTCATACTTTTCCTCTGTTACTTATGGCAGCAGATACACCGCCAGATAATATATAATCGGCGCAGTAATAATCATACTGTCAAACCGGTCTAAAATCCCGCCGTGTCCCGGAATCAAATGCCCGTAATCTTTGATATCATAGTTTCTTTTGATTGCAGAAGCCGTCAGATCCCCCACCATGGAAATCAGCCCGGCAATCGCGGCAATCAGTGCAAGTATGCCGATTTCTCCCACCGTAAGTCCCATCTGGCTGCGGAAAATAAAACAGTACAAAGCAGTCAGAAGCGCCGATCCTGCCACGCCGCCCACAGCGCCTTCTATGGATTTTTTAGGGCTGAGTTTCGGCGACATTTTATGTTTCCCAAAAAGTTTGCCCGCACAATATGCAAAAGTATCGCATCCCCAGGAACAGAAAAATACCAGGAATGCAAGATACTGCCCGTTTTCAAGCATCCGTATCCGGTAAACAAAGGACAGCATGACTGCCACATAAAAGAAACCGAAAAAAACTGCCATGATCTGGTTAGTATGATAAGCCGGATAGGCAAACACAAAGATAAACATCAGCAAAATCAGAAATCCCATAAACAATATCATGGAATCCGGAATAAAATTCAACTCCATATTAAAGTAAAAACAAACTGTTGCAAGATATCCCGAGAAAACCGGAATGGAGTTTTCCATCTTAAATACACGGTAAAGCTCAAACTGCCCAATCATTGAGATCACCATGGCAGCAAGTAAAAGAACCTCATGATATCTGGTAGTAATCAGAAATATTGCCAGCAGTACAAGCACAATTCCACTCAAAAGCCTTGTCTTAAACATTGTTTCCTCCGTCATTACTTTCCGCCAGACCACCAAATCTCCGGTCACGACTATTATACGCTTCAATGGCAAGTTCCAATTCCTTTTTATGAAAATCCGGCCACGGAACCTCTGTAAAATAAAATTCGCTGTAAGCAAGCTGCCACAGCAGGTAATTGGACAGTCTCTGCTCCCCACTTGTACGGATCAGCAGATCCGGTTCCGGCAGCTCCGCCGTATCCAGATAAGAGGAAAAAACCTGCTCATTAAATTCCTCCGGAATTTTTCCTTCCTTCATATCCAAAAACATATGCCGCATGGCACGGAGCATCTCATCCCGGCTGCCATAATTGATTGCAATCGTCAGGTTTAGTCCGGTATTATGCCCGGAAGCAGCCTCTAAATCCTTAATTTTCTTCTGGAATTTCTCCGAAAGCCTTCCTTTTTCACCAATCACACGGACGCGCATATTGTTTTTATCCGCAGTTTTAATACAGTTCTTAAGATAGCTTTCCAGAAGGTTCATAAGCGCTTCCACCTCCCGGCCAGGCCGGTTCCAGTTCTCCGTGGAAAAAGCATACAGTGTCAGATATTTAATTCCAAGTTCATCTGCCGCCCGGCATACAGTCTCCACATTTTTTGCACCAACAGTATGTCCGTAATTACGCGGCATTCCCTTGCTTTTTGCCCATCTGCCATTGCCATCCAGTATAATTGCAACATGCTTTGGAATTTCCATGATTACACCCCTGACTGTAACTATTCAGAACCCCGCCTCATACATTCGCAAAACCGCACGACCAGTCGTGCTTTCCATGTAATAAGGAGGGACCCGTTTTGCGGGAAGATTCCTTATTACCTGCTTCCTTTTGCTCATATATGGAGCGGTGGCTCTATTCGAGCCCCCCTGGAATAAGATAAACAGTCTCTTACATGCAGGCATGACGATCCTGCTTATCTTATTCCAGGGGGTTCTGAATAGTTACCACTGATTTCATATTTATAAAAAGGGACATATGCCGCCGGCAATGTCCCTTTTGTAATGCCCCACCCTCCAGGGGGCATTGCCTATACAAACCGCTTCCGCACAGCGGAACTTTCCATGCGGTCTGCTCCATACATCCATTATACGGTAAGTATCTCTTTAGACTTGGCATCCACTGTCTTGTCAACCTTTGCTACAAAATCATCTGTCAGCTTCTGCACCTTATCTTCCAGATCCTTTGTCTCATCCTCTGAGATATCTTCTGCTTTCGCAGTTTTTTTAATAAAATCCAATGCATCCCTTCGAATGTTGCGGACAGCAACCTTCGTATTTTCACCTTTTTTCTTGATATCCTTTGCCAGTTCCTTACGTCTTTCCTCTGTAAGTTCCGGAAATACCAGCCGTATCAGCTTTCCGTCATTAGTCGGGGTAATTCCTAAATCCGAAGAAAGAATAGCCTTTTCAATCTCTTTTACCATGGAAGCCTCCCATGGCTGGATCTGAATCATTCTTGGTTCCGGAACATTTACGTTGGCAACACTCTGAATTGGTGATGGCGTGCCATAATAATCCACACGGATTTTGTCCAGCAGATGCGGATTTGCGCGTCCCGCACGGATACCTGCAAATTCCTGTTCCAGATTGGAAAGGGATTTCTCCATTTTTTCCTGAAATACCACTAATCTGTCATCCATACTCATAAACCTCCTAATCAACCGTAACCTTCGTACCGTGAAAAATGCCGTTTACCGCATTCATGATACTGTTTTCTTCGTTCAGGCTGAATACATACATCGGAATCTTATTCTCCATGCACATCACGGAAGCAGTTAAATCCACAACTGCAAGCTGCTTGTCAATCACTTCCGAAATGGATACTTCATCAAATTTCTTCGCGTCCGGATTTACCTTCGGATCCTTGTCATAAACACCATCGATTGCCTTGGCAAGATAAATACCGTCCGCTTCAATTTCAACCGCACGAAGTACCGTGGCCGTATCCGTGGAAAAATACGGATGACCGGTTCCCCCGGCAAAAAAAACGACCATATTATGTGCAAAATATTTATTTGCCCGGTCCTTGGAAAAAAGCTTCGTCATGGAACCGCACTCAAACGGCGTCAGCACCGACGTCATCATACCGACCGAACGAAAAATCTCGGATACATAAATACAGTTCATTACTGTGGCAAGCATACCAATCTGGTCTGCCTTGGTCCGGTCGATGGTTTCACTGGTGCGGCCTCTCCAGAAATTCCCGCCGCCAATGACAATTCCAACCTGCACACCGGCATCCACGAGCGATTTTACCTGGTTTGCCACTACTGTAACTGTTGCCTCATCAAATCCATACCGTTTACTGCCAGCAAGGGCTTCCCCGCTAAGTTTTAGCAAAATACGCTTCATTAATCTACCTCTCCCCATAAGATGATGGACTGACACGCCTTTTAACGTCCTTCAAACAGTCCCTGTACATCCACATCCGCATAACTCTGTGAACAGAAGCCTTCAATTACTGCCCCGTTATTAATCTGAACGGAACGTGACTTAATATTCCCCATAACGACTGCGGATGTATCCACAACAACCGGTCCCTGCACGTCAATATCACCCTTTACGGCTCCTGCAATAACTGCGGAAGCTGCGGAAATATTTCCAACGATTACAGAACCTGTACCAATTTTAACGGTTCCGGAGCTTACAACCTCGCCTTCTACCTTGGCAGCGTCTGCAAAAAACTCAGAAGCCGCACTGTTTCCGTTGATAGTTCCGGTTACAACCAGTTTACCGTTGCATGTTACATTTCCGTTGATAGTTCCCTGAATATCAACGGAACCGTCAGATGCCATATCCCCGGTCAGGGTAGTTCCAACTGTAATTACGGATGTTTCATCGGTAATCGCATCCGGATTGACCATACTGTTGTTTACTGGTCCCTGTACCGGAGCTGTTGCTCTCTTGTCCTGCATCTGTCTGGTTGCTGTTTCTGTTGTAAGTATATCACTCATTGCCTTTTTCTCCTCTACAAAGTTTGTCTGCATTGCTGCCGGTGCTGGTTTTGGTGTGCTTGCTGCCGCCGGTTCAGCCTTTTTAACAGGCTCCGCTTCTTTTTTTGGTTCTTCCGGCTTCACCTGTTCAAGCAACCCGTCAAGTTTGGATAATTCACTCTTGACATCCACGTTTTCACCAAGTGTATCTACTACAAGGTCTTCCGATGATGCATCGGTCTTATCCCTGCCAGTTTCTGCACCTGGCATCATTTCGTTGACTGCCTGTGAAAAATCTTCTTTAAAGTCCTTAAATAATCCCATTGCACTTCCTCCATAATTTTTTTATTCAACACTTTCTGCCTTGATATATTGAATAACTTTTGTATTTTCATCAATCGGCAGAATCTTAGCATCCATCTTCCGTAATGCCTCAATTAATGGACCAAGAGCCTCCACCGTTGTTGACTTGTTATCCCCGTCATGCAGAAGCACGACAGATGTCTTATATCGCGCTACTCCGTCTGTCACATTTTCAATAATGTCGTCAGCTGTATAGTCCGATGCAGTATCCCCTGCCGAAACGTTCCAGTCAAAGTATGCAATGTTTTTCTGGTTTAAAACCCGTACAAACTCCGCCATATTGACATTGCTGATTTCGTTGCTGCTTCCTCCGGGAAAACGGTAATACCGGCATTCGGTACCTGTCACATCCTTAAGATAGCCGGAAAGCTTATTAAAATCTTTCTCAAATGACTCTGTCGATGCATAAATGGTACTGTATTTATTGGAATAGGAATGCATTCCAAGCGTATGCCCGTCCTCCACAATCCGCTTATAGACCTTTTTCATTTCCTCGGAACTGTCTCCCACAACAAAAAAAGTTGCCTTGATACCATACCGTTTCAGAACATCCAGAATTTTGTCCGTGTTTGCACACGGACTTCCGTCAAAAGTCAGGTACACCTCATGAACATCATTGGTTCCCGCCATATTATCCGGCTCGTCGATTCCCGTAATAATTCCCTGTGCCACACTGTCCTTTTGCGTATCCTTTGTTTCCGGCAGTTTTTCAGTTTCCGGTATCTGAATGTTCTTCACCTGCTCCGCAGTCAGACGGTCTATTTTGTGTTCAAGCCGCACCACCTGGACTGAAAGGATTACAATTGCAAGAAGGGAAACAATCATCCACACTGCTATCGTCACAATTATACCCGTTTTCATCCGGTTAATACGGTTCCGTCTCTCGCGCTGTTGTTTGATTTTCATTGTTTCATTCGTATCCATTGTTCCCTCCGCCGAGAAATATCTTTTATTATTTTAACATATTTTCATTACTTGTAAAGAAGTGTTTATTTTTTATTCATAATTTCTCAACGAAAAAACCAAATTTCCTAAAAAGGACAGGAATTTCTCCCTGTCCTTTTGTTATTTTCCGTCAGGAACCTATGCGTTCATCTGTGCTGCAACCTCGGCTGCAAAATCCTCATTCTTCTTCTCCAGGCCTTCCCCGGTCTCAAAACGGACAAACCTCTTAACCGAAACAGCAGTTCCGGCTTCCTTTGATACCTGTTCCAGATATTTGGCTACGTTCTGCTTTCCGTCCTCAGCCTTGACATATACCTGGTCCATAAGACAGATATCCTTCAATTCCTTGCTAATTCTGCCTTCAATCATGCCGTTAATCACCTTTTCCGGCTTCTGGGATTCCTTCGGGTCATTCTGAATCTGTGCAAGAAGGATTTCCTTCTCATGTGCGATATATTCCGCACTTACCTCATCACGGCATACATACTTCGGATTAAGCGCTGCAACCTGCATTGCAATATTTGTCAGCGCTTCCTTCACCGCGTCATTGATTACAGAAGTCTCTGCCTCAACGATAACGCCAATTCTTCCGCCTCCATGCACATATGACTGAACACAGCCGTTTTCTGCAGTAACCTTCTCGAAACGGCGGATTTTGAGATTCTCACCAATTACGGCAACCTTCTCTACCAGGGCTTCCTGTACTGTTTTGGAAGAATCTTCTTTCCATGTTTCAGCCATGAAAGCATCCAGGTCTTTTGCGTCTGATTCCACAGCCTGTTTTGCAACAGATGCAACAAATTCCTTAAAGGTGTCGTTCTTTGCCACGAAATCAGTTTCGGAATTCACTTCCACAACCGCTGCAGTCCTGCTGTCATCAGAAACTACAACTGCACAAAGTCCTTCTGCTGCAATTCTGTTTGCCTTCTTCTCTGCCTTTGCCTGACCGTTCTTTCTTAAAAACTCAACGGCTTCATCCATATTTCCGTTTGTTTCATTTAATGCCTTCTTACAATCCATCATTCCTGCACCGGTCATTTCGCGCAGTTCCTTTACCATTGAAGCGGTAATTGCCATTTTATTTTCCTCCAGTTTCTCTCAAATACTAATCTATGCTTCCTGCTCCGCGGAAGTCTCTTCTGTCTCCGGTACCACATCAACGTTTTCCACTCCCTGGTTTGCCTCAATTACTGCATCCGCCATCTTGGATACAATCAGCTTAACTGCACGGATTGCATCATCATTACCCGGAATTACATAGTCAAGCTCATCCGGATCGCAGTTCGTGTCAGCAATACCGATTAATGTAATACCAAGGGACTGTGCCTCCTGGATACAGATTCTTTCTTTCTTAGGGTCTACTACGAAAATCGCATCCGGAATCCTCTTCATCTCCTTGATTCCGCCAAGGTTCTTCTCTAACTTCTCCCACTCCTTCTTAAGTGCGATAACTTCCTTCTTCGGAAGAACTTCAAAGGTTCCGTCCTCTGACATCAGTTCAATTTCCTTGAGACGCGCAATACGGCTCTGGATTTTCTGCGTAAAAAGCGCGAAGCCGTCTCCAT
>CAYNOE010000023.1:0-20578 GCA_964398745.1 uncultured Lachnobacterium sp. | reverse complement strand
GTGTTAGGCACGCCGCCAGCGTTCATCCTGAGCCAGGATCAAACTCTCATGTTGAAATCTGTCCTGCCAGGTCCTTCTGGCTTCCGTATTCAGAAACTTCTGTTTTCTGAATTTACTGTTTAAAGGATTCATGTCCTCTTGAATTAAAACTTGTGAATCTTTCAAGGTTTTTCACTGTTCGGTTATCAACGTTCATTTGCTGTCTGATTTATGCCGGCTCTGTATTTTTCATTTCCAGCGACAACTTCTTTATTTTATCAGAATCTCTGTAATCTGTCAACAGTTTTTTTCTTTTTTTTACAAACCGCAGACATGCAACAGCAGTCAGCTTTGTTATAATAGCACGCCCGTCCCATAAAGTCAACATAAATTTTCAAATTTTTTCTTTTTTTTTAAGATGTGCCCCTGTCTGCTTTATTTTATAATTCTTTTTAAAATGATAAGAAGCGGATTATTCTTGTAAAACCAGAACAGAAGCGGTGTTTTTTGTATTTGAGTATACAGCGCGCCTCCGGCTGCGGTTGTACTTCTTATTGCGATAAACGCAAAAAAAAGCCACACGAGAAAAATCCCTTTGGCAAAACCTGCCACTCCGCCCAGCACATGGTTTGCTTCCCCGATTACCGGAAGTTTTCCAATCAGATCCAGAATCTTTGTCAGGAGAGAGGAAATAAGAAGTGTAACCACCAGCACCAGAATGAAGGAAACCGCTTTAACTGTGACCTCCATCATTTTCTGCGCCATGGCGTCATATATCCCGCTTTCCCCGGGAAATCCGACCGCAGACATTTGTGTTTCCAGCAGGGAATCCCAGAACACTGTATCGTAATCTCCTGTTTCACTGCTCCCCGTTTCTTCTTCGCCAATTACAATATCCTGTATTTTTTCTTTACAACTGCTTTCAATCCGTTCAGTAATCGTGGTATTTTTCATCATCCAGTCCGCCACATACGGGGTCATCCATGAAACCGCGGCAAGCACCAGAATCCACGCAACCATGGAATACAAAACACGCAAAAGCCCTTTTGAAAAACCATGGACAATATTTGCAGCAACAAAACAGACTGTCAGTACTAATAACCAGTTCATTGCAGACGTACCTCGTTTTTTGTGCCCTGCATGACAAATGTGTAACTCTGGTTATCCGTGCCGGAAAGAATTTTATAAAGTTCCTCATCAAAGGTATAAGAGAATTTTCGGATACCGTGTATCGTATATAATTCACAGTGGAACGCATCCCTTACGCATATTTCATTATTTTCCAGGAATTCTATTTTCTCATATGCAACCCCTGTGTCGTTTTCCATAACGGTTTTTCCATTGAAATCATATACCTTAATATGCCAGCTGCTTTCCTTGTCCGGATTGCTGTATACGGTTCCGATGTATTTCCGGTTGTAAAATACACTCTGGATTTCTTTTTTATATTTTATTTCTTTTTTGGGTGCAGGTTTCTGCTCACCTTCAAAAATAATAAATTCCGAATCCCCAATGGCAAGCATTCTGTCAGTACCTATATAAGCAATTTCCGGAATCAGCACCCCGTCATAACTGTAGGTTCCCACATTATTGTCAATTTCATTCTGTCCGACTGAGCCAAAATTATAAAAACTGATTGTCGTGCTAACACTTCCGGACGACACATCCAGCATATCAACCGCGAGTTTCTGCGCATCACTGGAAAATGCAATGTCCACCGGGAAACTCTGTGTTTCTTCAAAAAATTCGCCGTTTGCAAGTTCTTTTCCTTTTCGGTCGTATATTTTGACATAAGACGTATGGTCTTCCTTCATCAGAACTGCCACTGTTCCCTGCCCTGCAATGCACACCCGGCTGACCGGCATTGCGGTTTCAATTTTGCGCGCAAGACCATTTTCCGACATGATATAGATTATGGTGCCGCCTTTGTCGTATACAGCAAGATAACGTTCGCAGATGGAAAGCTCCGGCACGGACATTTCAAACGACTGGTTCCAGAGCAGCCCGTCGTCCGAATCACGGCAGGCCATCCCGTCATTGTTGTATTCTAAAATGTTTCCCAGAAAATTCTGGTATTTTACCGCAGCATTGTCCCGGCGTTCTGCGCTGCTTCGTATTTCAAACGAACTGTAGCTGCGCAGTGCCGACCATAGCTGTATGCCTGCCACAATTACCGCCAGGGCAATTATTACTGCTGCCGCCCTCTGGATGGTCTGTTTTCTGTGCTTTCGTATTTTTTCTTCCAGTTCTTCCAGCTCTTCCCGGCTGGTTTCCACGGTTTTAAAATCCGTTTTATTTGCCACGATTTTTCCCCTATGTATTACAGTTTATGAAGCACCTGCCGCCAGCCGTGTTTATTCATGCAGACATGATTCATCCGTCTGATTGCCGATGGCTGAACTTCCACAAATATTATACCATTTCGGTGTCGTTTACGGAAGACGTAATTTCTGTCCCACATGGATATCGTCTGAATTTTCCATCTGGTTTAAGGATACAATTTCCGGTATTTTATCAGTGGTGCCATAGAGTGCACTGGAAATACTGGTTAAGGTATCGCCTGCCTTTACGGTGTAATATTTTGGTTTTTTTGCCGGTGCAGCGCTTTCGGTGCTTTTGGCTGTTTCTGTATTTTTCGTTTCTTCTGTACTTTCCGGTTTTTTGGCCGCCTCCGGTTTTTCAGAAGATTCTGAAGGTGTTGTTTCCTGCTCTTTTTTTGTTTTTTCTATCTTGCCTGCCGGAATTTCTTCAATCGGAATTAATTCCATTGTTTCTGTTGTTTCTGTTACAGACATGTTTTCCCCCTGGGTACTATCCTGCGTTTCTTTTGGTTCCGTGCCTACCAGCACTTCCGCCGGTTCTGCTTTGCCCCGGAGTTTTTCACTCATTGCGCTTAAGGTTTTTTCCAGTCCCGGAATGTTTATTTTACCCTGCACAGCCCCCACCCCGATAATAAGCGCCAGAAGTGCGACCGCAGCCGCCATCGCATAGGAGGCGGATTTATGTCCCGTTTTGTTTTCCTCTATTTTCTGCATGGACTCGCGGTAACGTCCCCTGACTTCCTCGTCCACCTGCGGGATTACCTGGCAGCTCTCGCGCTTCGGCGGTTCTACAACAACGTCTGCGGAACGTACTTTATGCACTTCCCTTGAATAATAAATATAAAAGCCTTCTTTTTTCTGCAGATGGCTTCCTTTATTGAGGAAAAAATATTCCTCCCCTTCCAGACTGTCCAGAAGGAAAAGCACCTGATGTGCACCTCCAAACTGCTCCCTGTGAACAGCCTCCAGTTCTGCTGTCAGACGCGGGACAAAGCCCTTTATATCCATAGCCCAGCCGACTATAATGGAATTTTCATATGATCGCTTTATCTCCCGGAACACATCGGACCATGCATGGGTATTCCACTGCGGTACATTCTGGACAAATTCGACATTATGTACGGGAATTGCCGCTTCGACAAAGGTGGTATATTTTCCATCCGTGCATTCAGTGTGTCCCATAAATATAAAAATCCGCCGTTCGGCATAGTCTTCTTCGTGAATTCTTGCATATGCCGCATTTTCTATGTAAATCCTGTCCGATTCCGTCGGTGCACCAATCTGCCGGATATTTTTCAGGTCATGCCGGGGTTTTGTTTCAATATCTATCATTTTTTCACCATGCCGCAGGCTTATGCCATCTGCGGGATTTCCTACGGCTTATCCTTTCTTTTTCTTTTTTACCGGTGAAAGCTTAACACAGAATATGCCGCAGATTTTAGGAAAACATGGCAGACATTCCAAAAATCGTATGACAAAAAAACTGCCGTATTTTTGATACGACAGCTTTTTTATGGTTTATTCGCTATTTTACTCCATGAATTTTTTTATTTTGTTGTAGATGCCTTCTGCATCCAGACCATATTTATGAAGCAGCTCAGTAGCCGGACCGGATTCGCCAAAACGGTCTTCTACGCCAATCCGCAGAAGCTTTGCAGGCGCCTTTTCGCAAAGTACCTCTGCAACTGCGCTTCCAAGCCCTCCTGTAACGAAATGCTCTTCGACAGTAACCGCCTTTTTTGTTTTATTCACGGATGCAGCTACCAGCTCACTATCCAGCGGTTTAATTGTATGAATATTGATGACTTCTGCCGAAATTTTGTCTTTTTCCAGCATTTCTGCGGCTTTGAGTGTTTCGCTGACCTCAAGCCCGGTCGCAAAAACGGTAACGTCTGTTCCTTCTTTTAAGACAATTCCTTTTCCGATTTCAAACTTATAATCCGGCGTATCGTTGATTACAGGAATCGCCAGACGCCCGAACCGGAGATAAACCGGCCCGTTATGGTGGTATGCCGCCTTTACCGCTGCCCTTGCCTCAATATCATCTGAAGGATTAATCACAACCATACCCGGAATTTCGCGCATCAGCGCAAGGTCTTCCAGGCACTGGTGCGTTGCGCCGTCCTCCCCTACGGAAATTCCGGCATGGGTTGCACCGATTTTAACATTCAGGTGCGGATAACCAATGGAATTTCGCACCTGCTCATAGTTCCTGCCTGCCGCAAACATGGCAAAAGAACTGATAAACGGCACTTTCCCACAGGTTGCAAGCCCTGCCGCAATTCCTGTCATGTTGCATTCTGCAATCCCGCAGTCCAGATGACGGTCTGGAAATTCTTTTTGAAAGATATTAGTTTTTGTAGCTCCGGCAAGATCCGCATCCAGCACAATTAAATTGTCATATTCTTTTCCAAGCTCCACAAGCGCGTTTCCATAACTTTCGCGCGTGGCTGTTTTTTTTATTTCTGGCATAATGCTTCACCTGCTTTCTTAAGTTCCTCTATGGCAGTCTGATATTCCTCATCAGACGGAGCTTTTCCGTGCCATCCGGCTTCGTTTTCCATAAATGACACGCCGGAACCTTTGACCGTTTTTGCAATAATTGCAGTCGGCTGTCCCTTATTCTTTCGTGCACTGGCAAACGCTTCCCTCAGTTCATCAAAATCGTTTCCGTTAATAACAATCGTGTGGAAATTAAATGCTTCAAATTTTTTATCTATTGGATACGGGGAGCATACTTTGTCAACCGCCCCGTCTATCTGCAGATTGTTGTTATCTACAATGACGACAAGGTTGTCCAGCTTCCGGTGCCCCGCCCACATTGCGGCTTCCCATACCTGGCCTTCCTGAATCTCACCATCCCCGAGCAGGGTGTATACCCGGTAATCCTTTTTATCCATTTTGCCTGCGGCCGCCATTCCGACTGCGGCGGATATTCCCTGCCCGAGCGAACCGCTGGACATATCCACGCCGGGAATCCCCTTCATATCCGGATGCCCCTGTAAATAGGAACCTGTATGGCGGAGTGTTTTTAAATCCTCTTTCGGGAAAAATCCTTTTTCGGCAAGAACTGAATATAATCCCGGCGCCGTATGTCCTTTCGACAGCACAAAACGGTCGCGGTCTGCATCCTTCGGATTTTGCGGACTGGTATTCATTTCTTCAAAATACAGATAAGTAAAAATATCCGCAGCAGACAGCGAGCCGCCCGGATGCCCGGACTTTGCACTGTATACGGCCGTTACAATGCTTTTGCGAACTTCATTCGCAAGCTTTTTTAATTCTAAATTATTCATAATCCCTCCTCTTTCCATGAACATACATCAGAGTTCCGTTCTGCCCTGCAATGCCCTAAGCAGCGTTACTTCGTCAATATACTCCAGATCCCCCCCGACCGGAACACCGCTTGCAATCCTTGTTACTTTGATTCCGGCGGGTTTTATCAGCTTGCTGATATACATGGCTGTGGTTTCGCCCTCAATACTGGAATTCGTGGCTATAATTACTTCATCCACATCTTTTTCCAGACGCACCATAAGTTCTTTTAGCCTGATATCATTCGGCCCGATGCCAAGCATGGGCGATATCGCGCCATGAAGCACATGGTAAACCCCTTCGTATTTTCCGGTTTTTTCGTATGCAACCAGATCCCTGGTATTTTCCACGACCATAATTGTCTTATGGTCCCTTGCACTGTCCCTGCAGATGGGACAGATATCCTGATCCGTCAGGTTGAAACAATTTTTACAGTATTTGACATTCTGCCTGGCGGAAACAATTGCAGACGCCAGCGACTGCACATGGTCTTCCGGCATATTTAAGATATGGAACGCCAGACGCTGTGCGGATTTTGCACCGATTCCCGGAAGTGATGAAAATTCTTCTATGAGTTTTGCAATTTCACTGCTGTAGTAATCCATGTCAGAACGGGAAACCTCCGCCCAGACCGCCAAGTCCTCCGGTAATCTGCGACATGGACTGCTGGGAAGCTTCATCAATCTGGCGCAGCGCTTCGTTTGTTGCAGCCATAATTAAATCCTCCAGCATTTCGATATCGTCCGGATCCACCACCTCTTCCGACAGTTTCACCTTTGTAATCTCATGTTTTCCTGATACGGTAACTTCCACCGCACCGCCGCCTGCCGCCGCAGTAATCTCTTTTTCCTCCAGTTCTTTCTGCGCTTCTTCCATCTGCTTTTGCATCTTCTGCGCCTGCTTCATAATATTGTTCATGTTTCCCGGCATACCGCCCGGAAATCCACCTCTCTTTGCCATATGGGGCTCCTCCTGTTTATTTTGTTGATCTGCATCACATTTTGTAACTATTCAGTACCCCGCCTCATATATGGGGCGGTGGCTCTATTCGAGCCACCCCGGAATAAGATAAACAGACTCTTACATGCAGGCATGACGATTCTGCTTATCTTATTCCAGGGGGTTCTGAATAGTTACCACATTTTATATATTAACATTAGAAGTTCTCTTCCTCAATATCAAAATTTATTAAATCCCGCAAATCAGGCGCGACGGCTGTCTGCCCTCTTTCGTTTTTATGAAGCACAATTTCCAACTCAGCACCGATACGCTCTGAAAGACGGTTCTTAAATGTGCTCAGACTGCCTGCCTTATCCTCGTTCAGGTAGGAATACGCATTCTCATCATCAAAAACAAGCATCAGCTCGCCTGCATTTCCAAGTGTTGGAACTGCTTTGTTCAAATACTGTCTGGTGATTCCCCCGTTTTCAGAAATAATGGCTTTCCACTGTGAAATCGCTTTTTTAATATCCTCCGGCACGGCCTTTGGCATCGGTGTCTTTTGCATTTCCTGCTCTGCTTCCCCGGTATGCACTGCTGCAGGAGCGGCAGTCACAATCCCGTTTTCGATTTTATTCTCTAATTCATCCATCCGCTCTAAAAGCCCGGAATAATCCTGCTGCATCTGCGGCCTGCAGAGCTTTATAATTGCAATTTCCAGTAAAATCCGTTTCTGTGTGGCAAATTTCATCTGGTTCCCCAGCTCGGAAAATATATGGATATAACGGATCAGTGTGTCCGGCCTGACCATCTGCGCTTCTTCTTTTAAGGCAGCAAGATTGTCCCTTGAAATATCCAGCACCTCTTCCATATCATCTGCACTCTGCAGCAACAGAAGGTTTCGCATATACCATGTGAAATCGTTCACCATCTGCCCGATTTCCCTGCCCTCGTCAATCAGACCGTCCACTGTACGAACCGCCCCCGTAATATCACGGTCAAATACCTGCCTCAGCAGGCGGGAAAATACCTCTGTATCCACTGCCCCCAGTACTTCCAGCACGTTTTCATATGTCAGCGTTTCACCAAGATGAAATGCAATGCACTGGTCCAGCAGGCTTAACGCGTCACGCATCGAACCGTCCCCGGCTTTTGCAACATAGCGCAGAGCTCGCTCCTCGACCTCTATCTTTTCCTCTTTCATCAGTTCAGCCAGCCTCCCGGCAATCGTGTCTATGGAAATCCGGTGAAAATCATACCGCTGGCAGCGGGAAAGAATCGTAATTGGAATCTTATGCGCTTCCGTGGTCGCCAGAATAAAAATCACGTATGCAGGCGGTTCCTCAAGTGTTTTTAACAGTGCATTGAACGCCCCCGTCGAAAGCATATGCACCTCATCTATAATATATACTTTGTACCTGCCCTCTGTCGGACGGTAGGCAACCTCCTCACGAATCTGGCGGATATTGTCCACGCCGTTATTGGAAGCCGCATCAATCTCTATGACATTCATAGAAGTCCCGGCGGAAATGCCCTGACACACAGGGCATTCTCCACAAGGACTTCCGTTTACTGGATGTTCACAATTGACTGCTTTTGCAAAGATTTTGGCCACGGTTGTCTTGCCCGTGCCGCGCGTCCCGCAAAACAGATAGGCATGTCCAATCCTGTCTGCTTTCATCTGGTTCTGCAGGGTGGTCACGATATGCTCCTGCCCCTTTACATCCTCAAACTGCTGCGGACGGAACTTACGGTATAACGCCGTATAAGACATGGTTTATTCCTCCTAAATACCGAAGCTGATTCCCATTCTCTTCGCCTCTTTAATCATCTGGCTGTCCGGATCGACCATCTTAAGCTTTCCTGCCACGTCACCGAGCGGGATACGCTTGGTCTTGCCGTTTACCATACCAATCATGTAGCCGAATTCACCGTCCATGATTGCCTTTGCTGCGGCTGAACCAAGTCTGGTACAGAGTACACGGTCATACGGGCACGGACTTCCGCCCCTCTGTGTATGTCCCGGTACTGCCACGCGAACCTCTGTGCCGCAGGCTTCCTTAATCTGGTCTGCAATCTCATAGGAAACAGAAGGATATTTGCGCTCTGCAACCTTTGCCTTGTATTCTTTCTTGGAAAGTGCTGCGTCTTCCTTGGAAATTGCACCTTCTGCAACTGCAAGAATTGTAAATCCCTTGCCGTCCTTGGTACGGTTATGAATGGCCTCTACTACCTTGTCAATATCATACGGAATTTCCGGCAAAAGGATAATGTCCGCACCGCCTGCAATTCCTGCATACAGTGTCAGCCAGCCAACCTTGTGTCCCATAACTTCCACGATAAATACGCGGTTGTGGGATGCCGCAGTTGTATGAATGCAGTCAATGGCATCTGTTGCAATGTCAATCGCACTCTGGAAGCCAAAGGTAACATCTGTTCCGTAAATATCGTTATCAATCGTCTTTGGAAGATGAATGATATTTAAGCCTTCCTCGCGGAGCAGGTTTGCCGTCTTCTGGGTTCCGTTTCCGCCTAAGATTACAAGGCAGTTTAAGTTCAGTTTGAAATAGGTCTGCTTCATTGCCTCTACCTTGTCCAGTCCGTTTTCATCCGGCGTGCGCATCAGCTTGAACGGCTGGCGTGAGGTACCGAGGATTGTACCTCCCTTGGTCAAAATTCCTGAGAAATCACGGGACGTCAGCAGACGGTACTCCCCGTAAATCAGTCCTTTGTATCCGTTTTCAAACCCGTAAACCTCAAGATCCGTCACATTAGCGGACAGTCCTTTTACAACACCTCGCATGGCCGCATTTAAAGCCTGGCAGTCCCCGCCGCTGGTAAGCAATCCAATTCTTAACATACGTTTTCCCTCCTAAAGATATCTTTTCCTGCGCATGGGCCTTTGTCCATGCCATCGCTTTTTTTATTATAATATATCCGGAAAGATTTTACAATGCATTCAGCGGAAGTTTTAATTCAATTGTAAACCGGCTCTGCTCAAGGGACGCGCTTACGCTTCCCCCCATATGCTCTGTAAATCTTTTTACGATGGCAAGCCCCAGCCCGGTTGTTTTCTGGCTTCTGGATTTGTCCGTGGTATAAAAACGGTCAAAGATTTTGTCAATATCCGTCTGCTGTATGGTGCTGGTCTGGTTGGAAACCTGGATACGCAGGGAGTTTTCGCCTTTTTCCAGTACGAAACGGTAATCTCCGGTTCCATGCACGAGTGCATTTTTTATCAGGTTTTCTATAATCCGCACAAAAGCATGGCGGTCAGTACAAATCCTGCACGGATTTTCCGGAAGGGTGATGCGGGGTTCACAGCCTTTTTTCAGGAAATCATCATAAAACAGGGCAATGGTTTCTGCAAATACATTGGCCGCGTTAAATTCTTCCGGTTCAAACTCCATTTCCCCGGCTTCAATGCGCGCATATTCAAACAACTGGTTCAGCATGTCCGTAACATGGTCCAGACGCTGTTCGACAATTTTAATATAGGCTTCCTTTTTTTCTGCCGGAATATCTTTCTGCAGCATCTGCAGATAGCCCTTTGCAGAGGTCAGGGGCGTGCGGATATCATGGGAAATACTTGTAATGCTTTCCCTGTAAACCGCGTTTTCTTTTAATACCTGTCTTTTTTCTTCCCGCTCTTTTTTGAAAATATGGTTAAAGGCAGTAATCATTTCATCGGTTTTTCCGATGGAAACCGCGGAAGTAATCAGATAATTTGTATCCGTGTTTTCAAGCATCTCTAATTCTTTTCTGATATGCTCTGTCTGCTTTTTGTAATACCAAAGGCGGGCGGACAAAATGCCCGCCACTGGTAATAATATGAAAACTGCTGTTATTAGAATCTGCATCCAGCGTCTCCCCATTCTTTATTTGATATCTGCTTTTTTGAAATGCCATAAGCCAAGCCCAGCGCAAAGCACCAGCCAGACAAGTCCAACAACAATGATCCGGACAGGAACATCTGCGCTGACTCCGGCCATTGGACAGTTTTCCTGCATGCCAAACAGCCAGTAATCGGAAAATGAAAAGTCTGTCCCCGGCGCAGCCAGCCGTACCAGAAGATCCAGCCCTGTCATAACCAGTGAGGAAAAGGTAGCAATGAGAAAGTTAATTGTTATTCCCGCGCCCAGGGACCTGCACACTTCCGCAACTAACATACTCATTCCGCAGATTTCCACGGAAAGCAGCGTCTGGATTCCCAGATAGATGAAAAGGTCTGTAAAAAACGCATGGTCATAGGTCTGGTTTACCAGAACCATTCTGCCTGCAATAAGGCTTGCTGCTGTCGTAATCAGCATAAATATTATGGTTGCCGCCGAAACAGAGATAAACTTTGACAGAAAAATCTGCCATCTTGTATAGCCTTTTCCAACCACGTTTTTGACCGCCCCGTTTGTGTATTCGCCGATTACAAAAATTGAGGCAAATACTACGATGAGAAAGCGGTTGCAGTTGGCGTATAACTGCTGCAGAACATCCAGGTTTCCAAGCTGCTCCAAAATCGGCGGTTCGTTTTCCTGACCGTTTTCCACAACAACACCTCCTGTACCGTTATCCATCTGGCCGCTTTGTACTTTATCCGCAGTAACCAGCATCCCGTACATAAAGATGACAAAGAATACTGAAACGGCTGCGGACACATAAAATGCCCGGCTTCTAAACAATTTATAAAATTCTCCCTTAAGTAAGTTAATCATTTTCTGTACCCCCTAATAATTCCATAAAATAACCTTCCAGATCCTGTCCTGCAAGATAGCTTTCTTTAATTCCGACACCGTTTGTCACCAGTTCCCTGTTTGTTTTAGTGGTTTCTTCCAGGTGCCCGAATATACGGATGGTATTCTTGTCAGGAATATCGTATTCCATAATCCCGAGCTTTTCTTCCAGAATGTTTACTGCAAGTCCCGTATCATCCACAATCAGTTTGTGGCATCTTTTGCAGCGGTCACTTAATGTCTGCTGTGAAAATTCCTCAATCAGTACTCCGTCCCTTATTATGCCGTAATGTGTGGCGATTTTGGAAAGCTCTCCTAAGATGTGGCTGGAAATCAGTATTGTGATTTCCTTTTCCCTGTTCAGTTTTAGCAAAAGCTCCCTGACTTCTATAATTCCTTCCGGATCAAGCCCGTTAA
Source organism: uncultured Lachnobacterium sp. (assembly GCA_964398745.1). Classification (GTDB taxonomy): domain Bacteria; phylum Bacillota; class Clostridia; order Lachnospirales; family Lachnospiraceae; genus Roseburia. The sequence goes on along the minus strand of CAYNOE010000023.1, from coordinate 8,880 downwards.
TCGGCTCGTCTAAAATCAGAAAGTCGGGATTCCGGAACAGGGCAATTGCGATTCCAAGCCGCTGTTTCATTCCCATGGAAAAGTTTTTAATTTTTTTCTTTCCTTTTTCTGAAAGCCCGACATAGGACAGCATTTCATTTACTGCGTTTCCTGTGATGCCCAGTTGTCTTTTTACGATTTCCAGGTTTTCTTTTGCAGTCATATTTGCAAAAACACCCGGAGTTTCAATCAGGCATCCAAGGCGGATGCGCTGTTTTTCCAAATCCTTTGAACCGAACAGTTCAATGGAGCCTTCGTTTGGAGCGGCAAGCCCTGCAACTGTCCGCATAAAAGTGGTTTTGCCAGCGCCGTTTTTTCCTATGAAACCGTAGATTGCACCTTTTGGTACATGCATGGAAACACAGTTTACTACTTTTTTGTCTCCATATTTTTTTGTGACATTTTCTGTCTGTAGTACATATTCCATTTTGCTTTTCCTTTCTCTAATGAATCACTTGTTGCTTACAAAAGATATCATAACAGCCGTTTTTTTAGAAACATTAGGAAAAGTTTAAAGAAAACATAAAGTTTTTTATTTCATTTTAAAACCGATACCCCAGACGGTTTCGATATAATTTTCTTCTTTATTTATTTTTGCTATTTTTTGCCGGATATTACTGATATGAACATTTACTGCATTGTCTTCCCCAAGAAATTCCTCATTCCAGACGGATTCGTAAATATTGCTTTTGGTAAACACTTTGCCCGGATTTTCCATCATCAGCTCTAAAATCAGGAATTCCCGTCTGGTCAATTTGATTTCTTCCCCCGCAACCGTAACCCTAAAATCCTCCGGTTCCATAACGAGGTCTTTGTACTTAAGCGTTTTTTTGCCTGATTTTCCTGATTCCTCCGTCCGGCTGCTCCTACGCAAAACAGCTTCCAGCCGCGCCAGCAGTTCCTCTGTGTCAAAGGGTTTTGTGATGTAATCATCCGCCCCGGCGCGCAGCATGGAAATTCTGGTTTTTGCGCTGTCCTTTGCCGAAGATATAATTACCGCAGTATCCGGATAATCCTGTTTTACTTTTGCAAGCACATCCTCCCCGCTCATGCCCGGAAGCATTAAATCCAGAATCATCGCCTGCGGACTGTTTCTTTCTATATATAATAATGCTTCCGTACCGGAAAAAGCCTGGGCAATTTTGTATCCTTCCTGCTCAAGCAGTTCTTTTAACATCTGGCTGATATCGTTGTCGTCTTCCACGATCAGAATATAGTCCCGTGGTGAATAGTCTTTCAAAGCTGTTTTCTCCTATGCTCCTTGTATTCCTGTTTGTTTATATACATCATTTCATCCGCACGTTTCATGGTTTCCTCCAGTCCCGCATCCCTGTCCCTGGTGTAAACGGCATAACCGGCGGCAATACTGAACCAGACCACAAATTTACTGCGGTTGATATCTTTCATGCTCTGCTCCAGCATCCTGAGTTTTCCATTAATTTCATTCTGGGAAACATAAGGCGCAATGGCGCAAAACTCGTCCCCGCCTATCCTGTAACATTTTCCATCCAGCGCAAACATTTTCTGCAGACTCTCCGCCGCCAGCCTGATATACTGGTCCCCGTATTCATGGCCATAGGTATCGTTGCATTTCTTAAGGTCGTTTAAATCAAACATATAAATGACCGTAGGCGGGATTTTCTGTTTCTGGTCCGTCTGACCGGTTTCCGCGCGGATTTCCAGATCCCTCTGGAACGCGGTACGGTTATACAGCCCGGTCAGCTCGTCCGTAAACGCAAGCTTTTTGTATATCCCGCTTTCCCTTGCACGCTCCATTAGTTTTCTGGATTTTCTTACATTATCAATTCCCATTACCACGATATAAAACAGAAATCCCGCACTCCCCAGCGGAGTACTCGTATTACTGAAACGGTAAATTCCAAGTTCCAGTATCGTGCTTGCCAGAATCACCATCACGCAGATACTGTTAAGTCTGACCTGTCTGGTGATTCTGTGTACCAGAAATTCATTAATACTCATTCCCACGATGATTCCCGCAGATAATAAAATACTGATATGTGTCAGAACCAGCGTTTCCCGCAAATCATATTTCCCGGCTGCCTGCAAAAGAATCCTCAGTGCAATGACTGCACAGTTGGCATAGCAGCAGAAGCTCCACCACCGGCTCTGCCCGTTATGGTACATATGGCGGATAAATAATACAAACGGAACCGGCATGACCACCAGCATCAGATGCGATACAAATACAATGATTATACTGCACGGGAAAAACAAATCCAGAATCTTCGTTTCACAAACGGACCATGCGCCCAGCATCATGGCAAATATGGCAAACTGTATAATTGCCACATTATCATTTTTATATTTTTCCACAAAAAATCCATAGATAAACAGAGCAAGACCTGCCAGTACAATCAGTCCTGCCAGAAACAGATGAAGCATCCGCTCTCTGAGAATTTTGTGTTCTGTTTCCTGGTATGTACCATAAAGGAAATTTCCTCCCGGCCTGCTGTCGGCATATGCCGGAGTTACATAAAAAACAATTTTCTTCCCGGCATCCGCTTCTGTCAGCACAATCGTATTCCAGCAAAAGCCCGTGGTTTTGACCATGTTATTCTCACTGGGTTTTAATTCATAAACCTTTTCCCCGTCAATCCTCACTTCCAGATACATATGCACGGTATTGTATACAATGACTTTTGCATCAGTGTTTTCCCGAGGAAGGATGGTTTTATAAATATACACGTTTCCTTCCTGCGTCTTTTCCATTCTGTCATCCCAGACACTTACATGCTGCGCCCCGCTTCTGCTATATATTCCGGCATGAAAAGAAATCCCGGCCAGAACCGCATAAAGAATTCCGAGACAAAGGGCTGCAAAATATATTTTTGTTATACGTTTTTCCAAGGCGCACCTCTTTCCTTGCGGATTTTTCCATTACAGTATAACATTTTTTACAGGTGTATGCAAAATTTTTGTTGATGGGAGAATCCCCAAAATTTCTAATCGTAATTCAGGAAATGCAGTCACTTCATTTTGCATAATCCTAAAAGCAGCATTCGGCGCAATAATACCGCTATATATTTTCAAACTGTCCGTTTTTCAAAATAATAAAGGTAAACATCCTCAAGGTTCACGGCAGCCTGCACACAAGAAACATCCTCCGGCGGTTGATCCGTAATAATTTTTACTGCCAATCCTCCCTCGGTATAGCGCAGATTGCTGATTACATATTTTTTCTGAATGTCTCCCAGCTTTTCCTGCGGAACCAGTATTTCATGCACAAAAGGCTTTACCTCTTTCAGGAGCTCGTAAGGCGTCCCCTGCCCGATAAGCTCCCCTTTTTTCAGCAGGAGAATCTCACTTGCAATGGATTCCACATCTGACACAATATGGGTTGCCAGGATCACGATACGCTCCTTTGCAATTTCACTTATAAAATTGCGGATACGGATACGCTCCTGCGGATCCACCCCTGCCGTCGGTTCGTCCAGGATTAAAAGCCCCGGATTGTTTAACAGTGCCTGTGCAAGCAGAAGCCTCTGGCGCATTCCACCAGAAAAATTTCCAACCTTTTCCCGCCCATATTCCTTTAGGTTTACAACCGAAAGCAGTTCCTTCACCTTTTCTTCCGACTCTTTTTTCCCCATTCCTTTCAGGTGCGCCATGTACTTTAAAAATGCCGCTGCCGAAAAATCCTCATAATATCCCTGCTGCTGCGGCATATAACCCAATATGTTCCGGTATTTTCTTCCCAATGCCCGGATGTCCGTCCCGTCCCACAAGATTTCTCCGGTTTCCCTTTTGAGATTATCCGTCAGCAGACTGATTAATGTACTTTTTCCAGCCCCGTTTGGTCCCAACAGCCCGTAAATCCCGGGGGTAATCGTGAGGCTTACATCTTTTAACGCCTGCACTTGTCCGTAATTTTTTGAAAGATTTTTAACTTCCAGCTTCATAATGTAATCCCTTTCCCCATCAGGTCATGCACCACTTTTTATGTCCTGCCCCCACGCTCAGTATTCCAAACACCAAAAAGAACAGGACCGCCGCCGTAGTCATGCCCACGTTTCCCGTCTGCAACAGAAACGGAGCTACTGAAAAGACTTCGACAACTGAAACGTATTTAAAAAAACCAAAACCAACCATCACCAAAAGCTCCGGAACGCAGAGTACAAATGCCAGCCCGATGGTAAATTTCTGGTTTATCTGTACAGACAGCATACAAGTAAAGGAAGCCACAGACAAAAGCATCCCTGCCTTTATAAGATACAGACAGGAAAAAAACACACCAATGCTGCATTTCATGGGAACAAATGACAAGACAGGCAAACTCTGCACGGGGGCTTCCAGCCCGTTTATGCCATATACATGCCGCACGGATATAATTTGCAGCGCCGCAGCAACCAGAAACAAAAAAAACGTCAGCACAAACGACACCTGTATTTTTTTCCTGTAAATCAGCGTACGCCCGTCTGCACACCCTTTTATAACCTGCACCATTCCCGATTTTTTCTCACCGGCAAAAATTCCGCTGCACAGCAGCACGACACCCATAACAAGAAAAAGCCCAGACAGCGTGGAAGCGTCATCCAGCAAATGGTTATAACTGTATACATTGACATACCAGCCTTCAATGTTCCGTTCTGTTTTGAGGTTTTCCAGATATGCGGTCTGACTCTCCAGCAGTTCCAGAAGGTTCCGGTGCTGCTCATATGTCTCATACTTCCTCTGAATCTGTGTCAGATCCCAGTCAGACAATTCCCCGTTCTGGTTTTTCAAAAAAGCATCCTGCAGCTCATCCTCCACGCCTTGCAGCAGCTTTTTTAAATCTTCTATTTCCTGCCGTGATTCCTTTCCCGGTTTTCCCATGCATTTGTCTAAAAATTCAGCATACATTTCCTGCTTTCCAGATAACTGCACGCGGGTAAAATCCGTCTGGTACACAAGCACTACAGTTGCAAAAATAATAACCACAATTCCTTTCTGGCTGAATAATACCTTGTAGTATTCCATCCCTGTCAGGGAAAGCTTTTCCTGCCATTTTGACCATGCAAAACGGATGCGTCTGCTGGTATACTTTAATTTCTGTTTAATCCTTCCAACCGTTGAAGTACACGGATAACGGTAATTTCCCACGAAAAATGCAGCGCCTGAAAACAGTAGTCCCAGAACCAGCCATTCCACCAGAATCAGGGTGTTCTTACTGACGGCATGGGAAAAAATATTTAAATTTTTATATTCGGTAAAAAAACTGGTTCCCGCAGCCTGGTACCATAAACTTCCGTACCTCAGAAAATTAAGCGGACTGCTACTTTCCACCAGCCGGTAAGACAAGTAAGCTAAAATCCCCAGGATTCCCGTAACTCCCGCCGCAAGCAGCATGTAATCAATACAGAACAGGATCGTCCAGACGAGCAACATAAGAAGGAAAAGAAAAAAGAACCGGTAAAGCAGGTAAATAAGCAGAAAGATTCCAATCCCTACCTTCCATGGCAGATTTGCAAACATGGAAAGCGACTGGACTGGATAACCCAGACAATCTGGCAGGTTCCCGTGGAAAAATATGGTGCTGGCGGCAAGCGTTCCACCGTAAAAACAGATGGTAATGACTGCAGCCCATAACAGCAGTGCGGCCTCTTTTTCCAGTACCAGCCGTCCCCGTCCGTTTACAGAGGCAAAAATCATCCCCCGCAGTCCCGGCCTGTTTTCATCAGTCAGTGCAATGGCAACCACCACGCCGCATAAAACAACAATGCCGTTTAACGCAGGAAAAGAAAAAAACTCCCTTAAAAACCTGTCGTTGAAGGCTATTGGTTTTACCGTCAGAAGCGCCTGAAAATCCTCTTTTGTACGCTCCAGATTTCGGTTTGAAAAGGAATCCGCCTGTGCAAAAATGCTAATGGTATTCATGGAATCCGCCTGTTTTACCTTTTCCTCGACGGATTCATGGAAACCGGCAATGTACTGCCTTTGTTCTTCCCGTTCATACTGTTCTGTATCTGCAGTCACTCCCGGTCTCATTTTTTCCTGCATGGAATACAGAAAAAAGAAAATCTGGAACACAAACAAGACTGCAAAGATTCCGAGTATTTTTTTCTGTCTCAGCACTTTTTTCCATTCCATCACGCCACCTCTTTTTACTGTTTTTAATCCTCTGTTTTCAGGTAATCAAAGTCAGGTAAATATTTCCATTTCCCTTTGCCCTCTTTTAATTCAGAGAGATTCATGACCGCCATCAATCCTTCATCCTTTGCAAGTAAATCCGCAAACTTCACTTCTCCGGCCGGAACCTCCATGGATCCTGTTCCAGGTTTTACTTCCTCTGTAGATCCCAGCGCAAACATATACTGCGAATCACATCCGCAGTATCCATACACAAGATGTTCATCCTCTATCCTGCTTACATATTTTCCCTGAGCATCATAAAGCTCCAATACGCCTGTTTCCTCCTGAAAAAAATAAATATTCTGTCCGTCTGCGGAAAAATTCATGTCTGGAGCTTCCTCCACCAGCATCCTGTCCTCTCCGGTTGCAAGGGAACAACAGTGGATTCCTTCGTCTGAACTGTAATAATAAAGCATACCGTCTGCTATGTTATAAGGAGCAATTACACTATCTTTCACCAGCCGGATTTCACCTGTCTTAATATCATAAACATACAGCCCCACAGATGCCAGATGATTTTCCTGGAAATCATCATTTACCTGGAAAAAAAGATAATTCCCATAAGCCTTAAGCCGGTATATTTTTGGAAGTTTGCCATCCTTTACAGTATAAAGTATCTCCGGCTCATTTTCCGTCAGTTTCATACGGCGCAGTACCGGCTGTTTCTCCCTGGTATCAACATAATACACATAACCACGGTGGATACATACCTCCGGAGCCTTCCACTGCTGCACATCCTTACTGGAAATTCCGTCATCAGGCGTAAAATCCGCCCTGAAAAGCCTTTGGCTAACCTCCCGGGAACTTCCGTCCTCTGCAATCTTATAAAGACAAACATAATCATCCTTATCACAGCCGATAAGATAAAGGCTGCCATCGTAAAAATTTATATGGTTTGTATCATAACGAGCGTCCCGCGTTTCCACCGCATTCGGATTAAAAATATCAGGGTACCACGCATTACATTCCTCATCGTCATGACGACACTCCGGACGGTTACAAAGCGGCACTTTTTTTCCAGAATCCATATCATAATACATTACAAATCCATTACCCCCGGTATCCCAATAATAATAACCATGCTCCGATTTTGCCATCCGGGAATTAGTAAAAAACGGCTGTGCATCCGTGTCCGGGTTGTATTCCATAGCGGATAAGTCAAATCCCATTGCGTTTTCAGAAGAATTTGTTTCTAATCTGTTCTCTTTGGAGTTTTTCTCTCCACTGTCCGCGCAGGCAGTTATGATCACGATCATACCCATTAACAAAATCAATAAAGCATATTTTTTCATGCTGCTTATCCTCCTCTGCACATCTTTCCATAAGGATACCGTTATATAATCAATCTGTCAGATAATCGAAATTAAAAAGATACGCCCATTTTCCCTTTCCCTGCTGCAGTTTTGAGAGATTCATAACAGCCATAAAGTTTTTATCCGCAGACAGTATATCCGAAAGCTTCACGGATCCAGCCGGAGGAACCTCTGCGGATCCTGTGCCATGTTTATGTTCCATTGCCCCGAGTGCAAACAGATACTGCGAATCACAGCCGAAATATATTCCAACATTTTCGTCCACAACACGTTCTATGAGATTTCCTTTATTGTCGTAGACTTCCAGCGTACCGGTTTCTTCATCACATGTATAGATGTACTTCCCGTCTGTTGAAAAATTCAGACTCTTTACATCCTTTACTAGCAACTTTTCTTCCATTGTCACCAGCGAGCAGCCCCAGATACCGCTGTCATCACAATAATATAACTGCTCCCCGGCAATGGTATATGTTGTGAATACGCCTTTTTTTACCATTTGTATTTCACCACTTCTGATATCGTAAGCATAAATATTGCCATCCCATTCGGCTTCCTCCCCGAGTACACCTGCCGCCTGAAAAAACACATAATCCCCGTAGGGCAGGATACGGTACACTTCAGACTGGCTTTCATTTTCATAAACCACTTCTGCTTCCGATTCCCCAATCTTCACACGACGCAGTTTTTTTTCTGTTTCCCTAAGATCTATAAAATACACATATCCCCGGTGAATACATACTTCCGGGGTTGACCATTCCCTGGAATCCCTGCTTACAACTCCATCTGAAGGGGTAAAATCCGCTTTAAACAGTGCTGTACTGTATTCCCTGGAACTCCCATCCTCTGAGATTTTATACAGATTTACATACTCCTCTTCATCATACCCAATCACATAAAGACTGCCGTCATAAAACTGTACATAATTCGTGGAATAATGAATTCCGTCTGCCGGATTCATAATTGCCATGTAATAGGCATTACAATCCTTACTGTCATGCCTGCAGTCCGGACGGTTGCAAAGCGGCACTTTCTGTCCTAAATTTATGTCATAATACATCATAAATCCCATATGTCCTGTGTCAAAGAAATAATATCCATGCTCTGATTTTGTAACATGGGAATTATAATTAGCAAATCCCGACTGTGCGTCCGTTTCCGGATTGTATTCCATGGCGGACAAGTCAAGTCCCACCTTACTTTTAACGATATTTTCTGTAGATAACTTTTTTTCACTGTCTGTACATGAAATTAAACAAAATGCCATACATAGCATTACCAGCAGGATTATCAATTTTATTTTTTTCATTTTTACAATTCTCCCATATAAAATATGTGTCTCATGAATACATGAAACACATATTTTTTAAATAATCTGATTATGGGTACAAATTAGCAGATA
>CAYNOE010000022.1:0-20598 GCA_964398745.1 uncultured Lachnobacterium sp. | reverse complement strand
AGTGTTTATACTTCAGATACAAAAGTTTACTGGACAAAATATGATAAAGATATGCCATTTCGTGTCATTGGTTATGACGGTGCTGCATACAGAAGTCAGATTCTGCACGGTGCTGCGAGATATCCTGTTATAACACTTGTTTTAAATTTTGAAATGAAGCGGTGGGACTGTGGTAAGTCACTGCATGATGTTATTGATACCAGAGAGGAACTGCTGCCTTACTTTAGCGATTACAAAATTAATGTATTTGACATTGCTTTTCTTGAACCGGAACAGGTAGAAAAATTCCAAAGTGATTTTAAGATAGTTGCCGAATATTTTGTACAAAAGAGGACTAAAAATGATTATGTTCCGCGTGCCTGTGAGATAAGGCATGTTGATGAGATATTAAAACTGATGACAACTCTGACCAGAGACTACCGGTATGAGGCTCAAATTGGAAAAATTGAAAAGGAGGGTGTGACTATGTGTGAAGTTCTGGATAAAATTGTAGAGCAGGGAAGGGCCGAAGAGAGGGCTGTGCTTATACAAAAATTAAAGGCAGCCGGGATGTTGCCACTTGATTTCGATGTTAAAGATTTAGATGATTATCCTCCGGAGAAAAGCACTCTATCCAAAATCAAGCTTTAACCAGAGATTGCTGGCTGTGAGTCAAAGAAGGAGGGTGTGACTATGTATGTGGACAGTGTTTGAAGCAACAAAGACTGAAGGAAGAACAGAAGGGATTATTACAATGGGTTATGAATTCGGGCTTTCTGAAAACGATATTTTAGACAGGCTGCAGAAAAAGCTGGATATTTCCCCGCAGAAAGCAAAAGAGTATCTTGAAGTTTATAGAATACAGAGCTGATAGGTCAACTGACAGGTCAATTTGCTTGAGACAGTAAGAGAAAAGCGTGGAATCATCAGGGGTTGAAGCTTCGTAAACAACGGACTCTGACTCCGTCATTTCCAGGTTCGAATCCTGGTGGGCCAGCGAAAAGAATCCCGGCGGTTGTCTGCCGAATAAGATTAAGGGGGATAAATATGCAGACAAGAGAAGAAGCTTTAACATACGGATTATCCTTTCCAAATACATATAAAGAAGCTCCTTTTCATGATACAAACTGGCAGCTTGTAAGGGTGAAGGGAAGTAAGAAAGCCTTTTTGTGGACTTATGAAAGAGAGGGGTATATCAATCTGAATGTAAAGGTTGATCCTGAGTGGAGGGATTTCTGGCGAAATTCATTTGATGCTGTCATTCCTGCATATCATCAGAATAAGGAGCACTGGAATACCATTATTCTTGATGGCACCATACCGGAGGAAGATATAAAAAGAATGATTGCAGAAAGCTATGATCTGGTCACAGACAGTCCTTCAAAACGAATTTATGAGGCTGTGAAAAAAATTCCGAAAGGTTATGTGGCAACCTATGGTCAGATTGCTGCGCTGGCAGGGGATAAAAAGATGGCAAGGGCAGTCGGAAATGCACTTCATAAAAATTCTGATCCGGAAAATGTCCCATGTTACCGGGTGGTAAATGCAAAGGGGGAACTTTCAGGAGAATTTGCCTTTGGTGGTGCAGGAGCGCAGGAAAAAATGCTTCGGGAAGATGGCGTTGAGGTTGTTAATGGAAGGGTGGATTTGGATAAATACGGGTTTCAATTTAAGATATAAAATGCTGGTATTTTGCATCAATTTCTATGGTATGGCCATAGAACATATCATCCTTGTCAAAATCCTCATCTTCATATTTACTTTCATTGTCCTCATCGTATCATTCATTTGCAAGTTCTGTGAGTCCTTCAGAAGCATATTTACGGAATTCATCTGTTCCCAGATTTACAGATGCAGCAAAATCTACAGAGGATTTTAACATATTTTTCTCACAGGCTGCACCGTAAACGGATTCTTTTGTAAGAACCAGCATATCAAGTATTTCCGTTTCAAATCTTTTTTCAAAAGCTTTCAAAATATTCATGTCATTTTCCTTCCGTTTTTTGGATAATGATAGCAAATATAAACTATTGGAGCAACCTTTTTTGTTCCATGGTTTCCATAACTATATATAATTCTTAAAACTGTAATCTCTTATTCCAATTATATCACCTGAAAAATGTTGTATTATAATTAATATGTAAATCTAAATTATAATCAACTTAAAATTTGCAAAGGATGAAAGGAGAATTGCATGGAAGAAAAGATGGCAGTGTATAAAGGTTATCTGGAGGAACAGGAACTGTCTGAAACAACAGTCCGGACATATCTGCGTTATGTGAAACAGTTCGTTGTATTTCTGGATGGACGTCCGGTTACCAAACGGATGGTGCTCCGGTTTCGCGATGAACTAATTACACATGGGTATAAAATTACGACTATTAATCTGGCAATAATTGCGGTCAACCGTTTTCTGCAGTATTCAGACAATAGCAGCTGCCGCATCAGAACGCTTAAGTGCCAGCGCAGGCAAAGCCTGGAAAATGTTATTACAGAGGAAGAATACCACAGTCTGTTATCCTGTGCCAGGGAGAACGGGGATATAAAATATTATGCCATTATGAAAACACTTGCCCTGACAGGAATACGGATCAGCGAGTTAGGATGTATCACTATTCAGGCACTGGAGCAGGGATATACAAGGGTGCAGAATAAGGGGAAAACCAGGGAAATATATCTTTCTGACAGTCTGATTATACTTTTAAAGGAATACTGCAGAAGAGAGAATATTACAAAGGATGCTGTTTTCCGGGGCAGAAAGGGAAAAGCCATAGGCAGGGAAGCTGTCTGGAAGCAGCTGAAAACCATTGCGGAACAGGCGGGAGTGAAGAGGGAGAAAGTATATCCCCACAGCTTCCGGCATTTTTTTGCGCAGAATTATATGAAGCACTTCCCCAATATTTCCGAACTGGCGGATATACTGGGACATTCCAGTCTTGAAACAACCAGAATTTATCTGGCAGAATCCATCGAACAAAGAAGAGAAAAACTTGAAAAACTGAATATATGAAGTTTACGCAATACAATATTGTGAGTACTATGTCAAGGAAAAAATTCTGGCTTTTAAAATTTTTTTAACACAGCACTAAAGAGTCTGCTTTCGGTGCTGCAAATTGTTTAAGTTCCTCTAAGCGGGAGAGGCGGGCGGCAGCGGCTGACGGCCCATAGTCTGGTAAATGGAAGTTTACACAATATTGTATTATGTGAATGTAAGCCAGTACTGGCTGTCAATTATACCGCGGTAAAAAATTTAAGGGGGGATGCCTGTGAAAATTTCGAACAAAGGAATTAAACTCATTGCAAAATATGAGTCATGCCGGCTGATGGCATACAAGTGCCCGGCCGGAGTCTGGACAATTGGCTACGGACATACGGAAGGGGTAAAGCAGGGGGATACGCTGCCATCCGAAAAGGCCGCAATGGATTTGCTGCTGAAGGACCTGGAAAAATACGAAAAACAGGTCAACAGATGCGTAAAGGAAGGTAAGATTTCCTTTGCCCTGACACAAAACCAGTTTGACGCCCTGACATCTTTTGTATACAACTGTGGTCCGGGATGTCTGCAGTCCCTTGTGACAGGGCGGAGTGCAAAAGAGGTGGCTGAGAAGCTTCTGCTGTACAACAAGGCTGGCGGCAGGACTCTGGAGGGCCTGACAAGACGGCGGAAAGAAGAATACGCACTGTTTAAGAAAAAGTAAGCGAAAAAAGGAGGGGGAGCATTATGGAAATCAGGGAATTAACACTGAAGAAGTACCTGGCGGACTGCCAGAACCAGTTTTCTTTTATCTCACAGATTATTGGCAGTCTGATTGAAAAGCATGCCATGAACTGTGTACCTACAGATGAGGAAATGCAAAAGCTCCAGGAAAATACCGCAGAAATTGAGAAGAATCTGCAGAAAATGAATGCGGATGTAACACAGCAGATTAATACCTACAGGAATAATCTGGACCAGAAAGCGAAGGAGTGTGCCGGCCTGACAAAAGAGCTGACAGATACTTATGCCGAGACAGACCAGATAAAGGAGCGGCAAATAGCTTTATCTTCTGCAATTGAGGAAAACAGACGCAGCGCAGATTACTGCCATATGGAACTGTGCCGTGTCAACAATGAGAGAATGGAACTGGAGGAACAGAAACGAAAGGCCATTCAGCAGAGAGAGGAAAAACGGTCGAAGGCAAACAAATACTGGTGGGTTCCCGGATACAACATTTATCTTGGGATTGATCTCGCACTGGATGACTGTTCGGAAAAGCTCCAGGTACTGTCCAGGGAGTGTGACCGTAAGCAGGGGGAAATCGATCAGTTCCATAACGATGCTGAAAGATTTCACAGGGAACTGGAAGAAAAAAACAGGGAATATGACGGCCTGAAATGCAAAAGTGAAAACCTGCTGAAACATATCGAAGCAGTGAATGAAAATATTGCAAGAACAAAACAGGAGATTCTCAGATGGGAAGATATGGGACAGCGTGTAAGTGAGTTACAGAGCAAAATCAAGGCTGGAAATATGACACCGGAGAGTCTGCTGGATGTGTTAAACCTGCTGGAAATGCTTAAAAGCGGGGCATTACAGTAATTTAAAGAGAAAAAGGGGGTAAATAAAATGATTCAGAATTATTTAGTGAACAACGACAGACTGCTGGAAGTTTCCAATGGTTCTGTAACAGAGACATACGACCTGACAAAACCGTTATCCGAAAATGCAATTATTGTGCAGGAGGAAAAGAACAATATTTTACACCAGATGGACCTGAATTCGGTAATTGAAAATCTGGATAATACAGTGGATCTTCTGGATGTATCTTACCATGCCGTATATGGATTTTCGGTACAGTCCCAGATTTTTTCCCTGCAGAAACGGGTAATGGATTTGAACGACAATGGCATTGTTGTCATTACGGAATTTAAGGACAAGTCCGGAGTTATTGTCAATGAGCTGATCAGCGTATTTAAATGGCTGACAAAAGGTGCAGAAGCAGTGGCAATCGGGAAACTGGAAAAATTTGCGGCAATTGCAGCCAATATGAGCAAACAGGCCAGTGAAATGGCAGATGGATATGAGAGTGCTGCCAGTGAAACTTCTGCCGTGCTTCAAAACGTCATGGATGAAAATGCAAAGCAGTATGAAAAAAGTGATAATCTGCGCAATATGCTTGCGGAAATTCAGGCGGAGCAGGAAGTGGCAGCACAGACACAGGAGTCAGTCAGCGAGCGCTTAAAGACACTGAAAGAGGAGTATGAACGGCTGCGCAAGGCGGAGGATGACGAGCTGAAACTGCAGCATACACAGGCCATTATCGGAACGGTTATGAATTCGCTTGGAAGGGCACTGGATGTTGTCGGCAATGTGGCATCCGCCGTCACCGGAAAGCAAATGTCCTTTACAGGATCAGATTCCGGGAATCAGACGGAAGGCAATGGCCAAAAGGTTGCAAAGAGAAACAGTGCGGCCGATGCAGCGTTAAGGAAGAAACTTAAAACCCAGAGGGAAAAGCTGGAGCAGATTTCCAAAGGGCTTAAAGAGCTTACGGCAAAACAGGCAGATGCAGAAAACCGGCTTAAGGCAAAAACGGATGAAAAAGATGCAGTGACTTCCGCTGAAGCGTCAGAGCAGGAAAAAGAAGAAAAAACCAGCGCACTGGAAAAGGAAATTGCAGCATGCCGTGATGAAATCCGTGAATTAAAAAGCAGCATAAATACCAGGAAAAAGGAAGAGGAGACTGCAAAGAAAAATCTGGCAAGCCTTGAGGAGCAGGCAAAGGAGGTCAATCTGGACGAATCCGCGGAGGATGAAGAGCCGCAGAAGGATTCCAGTGAAACAGCATCCCGCGGTGAGCGGATGAAGGCAATTTTTGACGAGATGATCAAACTGGAGCAGCAGAAAACAGAACAGCTCGGTCTTCTGGCAAAGTATACCAAGCAGATGGAGTCGGTCGTAATTGACCAGAATGCAACCGAAGCAGCCATCCAGTCCCTGATTATTGCGGTATCCTGCCTGAAAAGAACAGTTGTCGCATTAAAGGATATCTCTTTATTCTGGAAATCATTGGAATCCAGCTGCCGTGCCCTTTCGGATTCTTCTTTCAAGGATACGATTAAAGACCTGCAGTCGCTGGATAAGGCTGAAAGAATTGAATTTTACTACAGTGAGGATGTCATGTATCCGCTGTTGAATTATATGGCACAGTGGTCAGCCATTATGTTTATCAGTAATGATTATGTAAAGGCGGCAGAAAAGACCAGACAGCATCTGAACAAAACGATTGTGGAAGCGGATTCCGTAACCATGAGCCGTACTGCACACTGGGATCAGGCATCCGAGCTGGCAGGAAAGGTAAGCGGCAGAATTGAGCAGCAGGTCAGGGAAGGCAACAAGAAGATAGACGACATTAAAAACAGGAAGAACCAGTTGTAGAATAGTTTGGCACAGGATATTCCGGAAAGGCAACGTATGGATGAAAACAAAGTGACAGAAAAACGCCGTTTTATAAAAAGGAAAGGTATATGGGCATGTTTTGCCGTGACAGCAGCGCTCCTTGGCGGGGTGACGGCATACCAGGATCATTCAGAATCCGTTTTAAAAGAACAGCCGGTTCTCGTATTTGACCAGGGGATTGGAATGGGACTGGATAAAGAGGATGGAAGTCTGTATCCGGTGGATCTTCTGGTTGCAGACCGGCCGACAGGAATATTTCTGCAGATAGATCCTGACGTACTTGAAGATGCAGGAACCATTTCCATGACAGTTACCGGTAACGGGGAAACGTGGAAATATACGGGCGGGGATTATCTGGCAGAGCAGGAGATTTTATCTTTCACAGAAACAGAACCGGTGAGATGGGAATCCGGCAGTTATCATGTCAGTGTGGAATTTGATAACGGCGGTGCAATGGAGCAGGATATATGCTTCCGGGACATGAAAAATATCCGTGTACTGGTTGTTCCGGTTTCGGCGCCATACAGCGGGGAACTCATAAAATCCGGTGAACTGGATGAAACCCTGGATGATTATACGCGCAAAGTATATCCGCTTGGAGATGAAGACCTGGAATGGATCATTTATGAGGATGGGGAACTTTTGCTTGACGATCCGGAGTATGATCTTAATTCCACCATGGGACGTTACCGCATATGGAAGCTGCTGGATGATATGTATGAAGAGGGGAATTATGATCTGGTTCTTGGCGTGGTTCCCCGGAACATGACACCTTCAAAGGAACAGAAGCAGGCTTCGGTTACAGGGTTTACTTTTGGAAAAGCGGTCAGCGCCATATCCATGGAAGATATAAGTCCGGCTGTTACAGTTGCCCATGAAATCGGTCACTGTTATTCACTGGGGGACGAATATGAAAACGGTACTTTTTCACTTTCCTCCAATATGGTTCCTTATGGAATGTCCGGGTTAAATTCCAGCAGCCTGAATGAAAAAGTCAGTGGATCCTGCCCTTATATTAAGGGCGGGGCCGCTGATGAAACACAGGGAAGCGGTACACTGGTGGAACGCGAAAACCTTCCCTATGACATTACAACGGGAACCCTGATTGAACAGGATATGACCAGTTTTATGGGGTTATCCGGATATCCGCAGGAGGAGTACTGGATTACGACAGACATATGGACTACTTTGTACCAGAAACTGACGCAGGAGAAAGGAGAATAAAAATGGTTAAAGCAGACTGGGATGACAGGATGGAAGAGGCCCTCAGAAAGGTGATACTTGCACCTTATAAAGAATATGCGCCGGAGACAAGCCTGATGATTGGTTCCGCAGGTCTTTTAATGAATGCGGTTTATGGAAAGCTGAATTATATGCAGACGGAATTTCGTCATGCAGGAGAGTTTCTGGCCAAAAACCAGGCAAAGGATGTAGAGGAAACAATGCAGGAGTACGGTGAAAAACTGGGATGGATGAAAAAACAGCTTCTGCAGAAAAAGGACGGTCTGATGGAATGCAGGGATGAAGATGAAGAAACAAGGCTGGCAGTAGCGGAATTTATATCCGTTTATGCGGAACTTATTTCTGAACTGGAACAGGACAGTAATTTACAGAAAGAGGGAATGTCCTGTGAAGAACAGACCAGGCAGTATCTGGATGGGCTGACAAAAGCCAGTGAGTTCTGCAGCAGGTATCTTAAGATTCATCTTGGGGAAAACAGTTATTTATCAGACAAAAAATAAAAACAGTTATGGAGGTTATTATGAGTGTAAAAATCGGACATGCATCAATTGATGAAAACGGACACGCAAGAGGAGGCCAGGCAGGGGACCAGACGGGCAGGGAGGTCTGCATCCGTGACTGGTATGACAAGGGATGGAATAAGGTAATACGTCCGAAATCCACGGAGGCTGCAGAAAAAATAGCAAAAACCATGGAGGTGGCATGTAAAAACGATAATATTGGTTATGACCAGAACCAGAGAAATACGTTATACCAGGAAGCAAAAGGAAAAAACTGGGATATTGCAAAGGTAACAAAAAAATGTGAAACTGACTGTTCGGCACT
The DNA here is from genome assembly GCA_964398745.1 of uncultured Lachnobacterium sp. Lineage (GTDB taxonomy): Bacteria > Bacillota > Clostridia > Lachnospirales > Lachnospiraceae > Roseburia. Next base: position 12,113 of record CAYNOE010000022.1, on the reverse strand, counting down.
GGTGCGCGTCTGCGTGTGTGCAGCCGGGATTCAGATTCCGGATGTTTATACCGGAAATCTGGCAGCTGTTTTGAAGGGAACCGGGAAATTTCAGATTCTGACAGAAAGCAAATATACAAAAAGCCAGAGCCAGTTAAAACGGGGGGATATTCTGTTAAAAGAAGGGAGCCATACAGCAGTAGTGTTATGACGAAGATTGAAAATAATATCCTGCTTATTTCCATTACCTTATGCTGGGCAGCTTCCTATATATTTATCAGGAATCTCCCGCCAGATCTGTCATCATATGCGTATCTTACGCTGACAACGGGCATTGCAGCAGTTCTGATGATACTTATATTCTGGAAAAAGTTATTTAAACTGACAGCAGTTCTCAGCCTGAAAGGTGCAGCACTGTCTGTACTGCTTAGTCTGAATCTGCTGGCGGAAAGGAAAGGTATTGAAGGACTTTCATCTGCGGAAGCGAGTTTTTTGTCTGCATTAAGCATTATTATGGTGCCGGCATTACTGATGCTAATGAGACAGAAGCCCGGGAGGAATCATGTATGCGCTGCTGTTATCATACTGGCTGGTTTGTGCATTAGCTCCGGATTTTCGCTTCAGGGTTTTTTAAAGCCGGGAGTGTTGTATATGCTGGGTGCATGTCTGTGTTCCGCGGTTTATACAATTGCGGCAGACCGCTTTACCAAAGAGGAGGATACGCTTCTGTTATGCATTATGCAGATGGTTTTTACCGCAGTAACGGGCCTGCTTTTGTGGTACCGCGAGGATCCGGCAGTTTTTACAGGGATTTCTTATTCCCGTGAAATGCTCTCTAATATTTTTGTCCTGGCATTTTTTACGAAGGCATATGCGTATATCGTGCTGATGTATGCCCAGAAATATACAGATGCCATCAGTGTAACAGTTATTGCGTCCACAGAACCGGTTATAACGCTGTTTCTTGCCTTCATTCTTCCGTCCGGTTACGGAGGAAAACAGGCGGTAAATGCAAGGTCCGTTGCCGGGGCGCTGGTGATTGTTGCCGGAGCGGTAATTGCGGGGCTGGATTTTGTACCGGGGAAAAAGGGAAGGACAGGAGGAAGCGATGCAGAAAAAATTAAAGATTAGCACATGGAAAAAATTTATTATTACATTTGCAGCTTTTCTTGTGCTGGGAATTTCCTTTAAAGTTATGGTTTTGATTGAAGGGCTGACGGAAATCCGTCCCGTAAATGCAATTCCGGTGGTTGCAGGACTGGTCTGTGGCCCCATAGGGGCCATTGCCTGCGCCGCCGGAAATCTGGTATCCGATATTGCCGGAACATTTTCGCAAAAATCGGTTCTGGGAGCAGTGGCAAATCTGATGGCAGCCTATTTGCCCTGCCGGCTGTGGCACCAGCTTTCCAGGGAACAGCCGAATCTGCATTCCGTAAAAAATATTTTCCGGTATGTCCTGATATCTTTTGTAAATGCAATGACTACAGCATGGATACTCGCGTTTGGAATTTATATTTTCTGGCAGGAATGGGTGGAACAGGTTTACATTTATGTTTTTTGGAATAATTTTGGATTTTCGCTTGGTCTTGGGATGCCGCTTTTAATTATTTTGGTGCGGGAAACACAAAAAGAAGTATATGGCAGAATGCATATCATATAACTGGTGCAGTTTTTTCCCTTATTATGCTGCTGCTCTTTGGATGTGTTATGGTTGTGCATCTGTCTCCGGTAAATATGCCATGGAGCGTACCGGTATCCGCAGGGGCTTCAGTTCTGCTGTTGTTCTACTGTCTGCCAGAACAGGGGGGACAGTATGTTTGGAAAAGAAAATAATATGCAAAAAAATAACCATGAATATGCGGACAGTGAATTTATCCTGCTTGATGATCTGGTGTATGCGCCGCTGTATGCACTGGCAAATTCCAGCCATAAGTTAAGGACACATATCATAGAAACAGTAAAGGAACTGGGCATAACAAAGCAGCAGGGCCAGGAAGAAATTCTCCGGCTGAAAAACATGAATATTGCCTATGACAAAATGCGGCAGGAGTCAGGGGAAGGATGCAGTATAGATAATCTGCAATTACAGATTCCGCTGCTTTCCATTGTTCCATTATCGGCTTTAAATATTGAACAGGCGGAAATAGATTTTTCTACAGAAGTCTGTGCAGTAAAAGAACAGAATGGAAAATTCAGCATGAACGCAAGGGTATGTTCACCGGGACAAAGAGACAGCGATTATCTGCCAAGGGTATCTTATAAAATGAAAGTTTCCTCAATACCGGTTACGGAAGGAATCATGCGTCTGACGGATATGTTAAGTTCCAATCAGGTTGTGAAACAGACGGATACAATTCCGGCGGGAATCCAGGGCAGCAGTGATTTTCAGGAGCAAAAAAATATCTGGCACAGAGTGGAGCATTTAAAATCCAAAATTGTAAGGTTAAAACAGCTTTATAAAAAAGTCCAGGAAATTATGGATGAACAGGAAAGATTAAGGCAGATCAGTTCGGATAATTTTGCAGATAATGTTTATGATTTCGACAGTGAAAAATATGACATGGTAAAGTCAAATATTGTAAACCGTATCATGGAGTACCAGACAGAAATCATGGATCTGGAGATAATTAATGGACTGGATAAGGATTATGAAACAGAAAAAGACAACGAATAAGTGCAGTCAGAAGAATCCGGTGTGTGCAGACTGGTATGAAGAGCAGATGAGATACTGTTTAAACTGCAGACTGTTGTGGAAAATGATTATGGAGGATGGCTGCAGGGAAAAAGTGTTGTGGATTGAAGAAATTTCAGGAAGCCGCAATATATAAAAAAGCAGGCTTTTTGGAATGCAGAAAGGAGAGGGAGTTTTATGGCAATTGCAGAGGAATTTGCAGGTCTGGATATGGAACAGCTTATTAGCGCACCCTTGTCTGCAGCAGTGGACGCCGGAGTAAAACTTGCAGGCGCTACGGCGGATTTTATCCGGACAGTGGGAATTGACAGTGACGGAAATGTACGCACTGCATCCTTTCTTTATGAAGAACACAGGATGAACCAGGAAGGAAATATGCAGGCAAGACAAATGCAGGTGCAGGTACCGCTTCTGGCAGTTACGGCAGTACCGAATTTACAGATTGACGAAGTGAATCTTCTTTTCGATATGGAGGTAAAGCACAGTAAGGTGAAGGATTCCGTTTTTGGGCTGGAAGCAAATGGGAAAGGAGGGGCAGGATTTGGTCCCGCAAAAGTGAGCGTGAGCGGAAGTGTCAGCGCCCATAATACCAATACCAGAAAGTCCGATTATTCTGCGAAATATCATGTGGATATACGGGCGGCGAATCACGGAACACCTGAGGCATTGTCAAGGGTGCTTGATCTGATGGCATCCAGTCTTGTCCCGGTTCCGGTGGAAGAACCGGCACCCTGTATTCCGGTGAGAAAAACTACAAAGGCCGGTTTGGAGAGGACAGATGGAAATGGATGATATACGTTTTATTAAACTGGTAACAATAGGAAGTATTAATCCGGCATGTCTGTTATCAGACCAGGAAAAGGAAAAGCAGGTAAAGCTTCTGAACCGCTGTTTAAATGATTATCCAAGAGGAACCATTATTGGAAAGGATATTTCAGTTGGGAAGTATGTGGTGGACAGGCATGAGCTGACGATGGAAAAAGTAACCTATCATGTTGGTTTCCGGCGGAAGCCGGAGTGGGAAAAAAGTTAGGAGGAATGTGATGACAGTTTATACAGAGAATCCGGGAGAACCTGGCGGTAAAAAGATAAAAGCTGTTAAGGTGGCAGGCAGAATTGATACAACAAATGCTTTTACACTTGAAACCAGACTGTGTGATGAATTAAAAGAATTACCCGACATGCTGCAGTTTGATTTTTCAGACCTGGATTACCTGACTTCAGCAGGGTTAAGGGTGATTCTTACTGTTTATAAGAAGATTACGGCAGCCGGAAAGGAAATGGAAATTTTGCACGTCAATGACAGCATCTGGAATGTCTTTAAGATGACTGGATTTTTGGAAACCATGACCATAAAGAAAGGAAATAAAGATGAAGAATAATGGAGCATGGGAGCACAGGTTCAGGGGCTGTATAGTGGTTTTTATCCTGCTGCTGTGTCTTAATATGTGTGCAACAGCCGGTATGGCTGTTTATGTAAATCATCAGATAACAGCCCGGGAACCTGATAATTTCGTGCTTTATATTGGACTGAATGACCAGAATACAAACCAGCAGGAGATTTCCACAAAAGAGGCAAAGAAAAAAATTAATGCAATCTTCGACAGGTATACCGGTTCGTATTCCTATATGGAAATGAAGGGCAGATGGCAGCAGGATCAGATATGTTTTGAGGAAAACACGCTGGCATACAAAATTATGGGGATTCAGGAGAAAAAGGTGCAGTGTATTATGGATGAAGTCTTACAGGAACTAAACCAGATTTGTATCATGGTGGAGGAGCAGGAAAAAGACTGTTATTTTTATTACGGCTCCGGCGTCTGGAAAGAAGGGTGAAAAATAATGGAAAAAAATACATTTTTCCGAAATAAAGGAAGGATTTTTTTAGGGACAGCATTATTGTTTTTTACAGTAACCATGCCATGCAGAATATTTTTCAGTATAAGCGGGATGACAGAGGTCAGACCGGCAGGCGCATTTCCACCGGTTTTTGGTCTGCTTTACGGTATTACCGGGGCAGCTGGATGTGCCGTGGGAAATTTTCTGGCGGATATTTTATCCGGCTATCCGCCGGGAATCTGTATCGTGGGATTTTTTGCGCAGTTTTTTTATGGATGCCTGCCATACTGGCTGTGGCATGGATTCCGGAATAAAAGAAAAGAGGCGGTTCAGCTTGGGAATGTTCATTCGGTGCAGCGGTATATCAGAATAGTGCTGATTGACAGTATTTTTATGGCACTGTGCCTTGGCATTATTTTACAGGGCTTTGGGATGGGAAGTTTCTGGTCAGAATCAACCCTGCTTTTATTTTTAAACGACCTTGTATTTTCACTGATAATAGGAATTCCGATGATTATTTTTATTACCGTGAAAAAAAAGAAAGGAAAACTGACGCTGAATGTCAGGTTTGTACTGATGTTTTTGCTTATAAGTGTTTTTTCTGCGGTTCTGGTCGGAATAGCAACCTGTATGAATAATGCGGTTGTACCGGAGATGTCACTGTTACGCTGGAACCGTATTTATATCCGGATATCTGTTGATTTCTTTGCAATGTATTTTATTTCAGTAGTTTTTCTCTGGTATCTGGAACAAAATATTACAAAGCCGATGGAAACGCTGGCAGGGATTGCAAGGGATTATGCGGACCAGGAAAATGTCAGCAAAAAAGACCGTCATGTGCTTCTTAAGGAGGAATGGGTGCAGCAGTGTGAGAGGATAGGCAAAAAGCAGGGAGAAACAGGTTATCTTGCGCTTGCATTTAAAAAGATGATGCTGGATGTAGCCTGTTATATCACAGATATCACAGAGTTTACAAAAGAAAAAGAACGCATCAGTACAGAACTGGGAGTTGCGTCTGATATCCAGTCGGGAATGCTTCCGGAGCCTGGTGCATTCCAGCAGGCAAACAGTGAATTTCTGGTATCTGCCCGTATGCATCCGGCAAAACATGTGGCTGGTGATTTTTATGATTTCTTTTTGGAGGACAGGGATCATGCGGTATTTCTTATTGCAGATGTTTCCGGAAAAGGAATTCCGGCATCTTTGTTTATGATGGTGGCAAAAACCCTGATACACAGTCATACGGGAGATGGGAAAACAGCAGCCCGGGTACTGGACGAGGTAAACCGGGAATTATGCCATAGTAATCCCAATAATATGTTTGTTACTGCATGGATGGGAATTCTGACGATTTCTGATGGTACACTTTCTTATGTAAATGCAGGGCATAATGCGCCGCTGGTACGGCTGGGCAAAAATGGTTTTGTTTATGATGAAGGGCAGCCGGATTTTGTACTCGCCGGACTGGAACAGACTGTTTATACGCAAAGAGAGATTGTACTGCAGCCGGGGGATATGGTCTTTTTATACACAGACGGAGTGACAGAGGCAAACAATACCAGGGAAGAGATGTATGGGGAAGACAGACTGTTATCCGTTTTAAATGAGAACAGGGATAAAGCCCCTGAACAACTGACGAATATTGTATGGGATGATGTCAGAACGCATCAGGGCGATGCAAAACAGTTTGATGATATTACCATGCTGGCATTCTGTTACCGTGGCACAGACATGGAGGTGAATAATGGACCGGCGGAAATTACCCGCATGGAAGAGGTACTGCAGTTTGTCACTTCTGTTCTTATGAAAAAACAGGTTCCGGATGAAGTGATGACATCCGTGGAAATTGCCATAGATGAGATGTTTTCAAATATTTGTTATTACAGTGGTGCAGCAGAAATATCTGTAAGTATCCGTGTGACAGACGAACCGGAAGGATATAAGAATGTACTGGTCTGCCTGGAGGACGACGGGGCGGCATACAATCCGCTGGATGCGCAGGAACCGGATATACATATGCCGGCAGTACAGCGAAAGGCAGGGGGACTGGGCATCTATATGGTAAAAAATATGATGGATACAGTAACGTATGAATATGCAGACGGAAAAAACCGTCTGGTGTTACAGAAGGAAGGCAAATGCGAAGCATTTCTTAAAATGCCTTCCGACGCATGCCGCTGAGCGAAGCGAAGGGGCGATACCAAAAAGGAGGAAGAGAAATATGAATTTGGATTTTCACTATTATGCAACTTATCATGCCGCATGTAAGGCAGGATTTAATTGTTCGGAGGCAAAGGAAATTGCGTGGTCTGCGCAGATGGTGGATGAACTTACGCCAGAGCTGGTAAAGGAGCGTAAGCTGAAGGAATGCGATTATGTACTAACCTGCCAGAATATTACGGATAATCTCTGGGACAACTGCAGCATGCTTTCAAATGAGAATAACGAGACACTGCAAAAGGTGAGGAAAATATGGGTGCCATTTCATTTCTTACCGGGAAACCTTCCGAATGAACCGGCACCCCTTCAGTATTCCGGAAAAACCACATGGTCATATTGGAAGTACCAGGACAGGGATGAAAGGGATTTCTTCTGTTTATGCCGTCCAAACAGCAGGCTTGCGGAAGCCATGATTAATGATACTGTTCAAAAGGTAAACAGGGGATGTGGTGTTGACAGACTGAATCTGATTGGGATCCGTATGCATGTTCTGGCGGATACATGGGCGCATCAGGCTTTTGCCGGAAGTCCGAATTACTGGGTGAATGATGTTTCGGATATTGTAATGAATGGAGTGGATGCAGCCAGTCAGGCGAAAACACCTTTCGGCGTATCAAATTATGAAATTACATATCTCGGGCATGGAAGAATCGGGCATCTGCCGGATTATGGGTTTGCAAAGTATTCATATCTGCCAAGATGGTCATCCAATCCCATGACCGTTAATAACGAACAGCGTTTTTTGTCGGCGTATAATCAGATGGTGGAAGCTATGAAATGCATTCTGGAGAACAGGAATTTTTCAATTGCAAATGCAGCAGACGGGGAACCGGAAGAACAGGTGAAAAATGCCATAACGTTTTATTCACAAAAAGAAGCAGACATATGGAAACACTGGGGGGACATTATACATCTTCAGTCCTTTGCCAGACCACAGCAGAGTGACCGGCTGCTGGTATTTTCCTATGCAGCCGCCGCTCACAGGGATTTTGTGGTCCGGTATGTGAATGACGTATTTGCATCTTTTGGGAAAGATCCGTATTTTATATAAAAATCCTGGAGTATGCAGCCGTTGCAAAACACAAAAACCCTGCCATCCCCGGCGGGGAAAAATATTTTTCAGCGAACTTGTGAAAAGATAGTATGATTATTTGCAAATATGTGGTATAATAAGCGGGAATTGTCAGGACAACAGAAATATAATTGCGGGGGACATATATATGCAAAAGAAAAGAAAGAAATTATCCATGATGCAGATGTTGCTGTTAATAGGCATGGTGCCGCTGGTTGTTGCGATGCTGGTCGTCATTCTGATGGCATCCAGTATACTTAAAAAGAACCTGGTCAGCCAGACAGAAGCCAGACTGGCTGTGGTATGTGAGGATGTGAATGCATATTTTGGCATTGACTGGGATGAATGGATGGCTGCGGGGGAACTGAAACAGGAAGATTTTGACTATGTGGATGCGCACCTGGACGAGGATATTGATATTACCGTTTTTAAGGGGGATACCAGGTATATTTCATCGATTGTGGACAGTCAGGGGGAACGGATCAATGGAACGAAAGCAAATGATGAAGTAGTTCAGGCAGTGCTTAAAAACGGGGAGAATTATTTTTCTCCCAGAACAATTATCAATGAAACTGCTTATTATGTGTATTATACCCCAATCTATTGTAACGATGAGATTGTGGGTATGGCATTTGCCGGGGAAACAACGGAAAAAGTCAACCGGGCGATAGTGGAAACAGTCCGGGATCTGGTCGGTTGTGCAGCTGCCGTAATAGTGCTTGGCATTATAATAATTGTTTTCATTGCATTTAAAGTCCGCAGACCGCTTACACAGATTACGGAAAATATGAAAGTCCTGGCTGGGGGAAATCTGCATACAGGACTTGAAACAAAAAGTTTTTTGCGGGAAACTTCGGATACGATTGAGAGTGCAAAGACGCTGCAGGGAAATCTGCAGAGTATTGTGGATGATGTAAAGGCCACCTCATCAAATCTGATGAACCAGGTGACGGAGGTGGATAAGCTGAGTGAGGAAAGTTCTGGTAACGCTGTGCTTATCAACAATGCCATAGGAGAGCTGGCGACCTCGGCAATGAGTATGGCGGAAAATGTGCAGAGTGTCAATACCCAGGTGATGCAAATGGGGGAGAGTGTTGCGGATATCTCAACGAGTGTGGAGCAGTTGTCTGCAAGCTCTGAAAATATACGTCAGGTGAGTGGAGAGGCAATGAAATCCATGGACCATGTAATGGTCAGCAGCCATAAGTCGGTCGAAGCAATTAATTCCATCAATGCACAGGTGCTTGATACGAATGAATCCGTGGGTAAAATCAACAATGCGATTGAATTAATCCTGGGGATTGCAGACCAGACGAAACTGCTGAGTCTTAACGCATCCATAGAGGCTGCGCGTGCCGGTGATGCGGGAAAGGGTTTTGCGGTAGTGGCGGATAGTATTAAGCAGTTAAGTGAACAGAGCAGTGACGGTGCGAATGAAATTAAGGAACTGGCGGATGAGATTATTTCAAAGTCCGGAGATTCCGTGAAGCTGACAGAGGTGATTAAAGAAACAATTGCAGAGGAGCAGGAGCAGATTACGGAAACCCAGAACAAATTTAACACTTTAAATTCCGAGATTGAGAAGTCCCTGGTGCAGATTCATGGCATTGATAAAAAGACAGATGAACTGAAAGAACTTAAGGACGGTATCATCGGTAATGTACAGGATTTAAGCGCAATCAGTGAAGAAAATGCAGCGTCCAACCAGGAGGTTACTGCCAGTGTGGAAAATATTGCACATGCAATTTCCGAGATTAGCGACAAGTCTGGAATTATGAGTGCCATGGCTGAAAAATTCCAGCAGGCAGTAAATTTCTTCAAATAAGGGACAGGCAGACTTTTCACTTGAAAACCAGTAAGCCGCTGTTGTATAATAATGTAAAACCAGAATCCGGACAGAGGTAATGCGATGTATGAATTTGCCAGCAGAATACGTTACAGTGAAGTCGATACAAAAGAGCAGCTGACCTGGCTGGCGCTGATGGATTATTTTCAGGACTGCAGTGTTTTTCATTCCGAAAAACTGCATATAGGGATTGACTATATGGTAAAGGAGCATGTTGCATGGATATTGTCTTCGTGGCAGGTCTGTGTCAGTCGTATGCCGCATCTGGCGGAGACTGTGACTGTTCAGACATGGGCATACGGGATGAAAGGCTTTTATGGTTACCGTAACTTTTCCATGAATGATGAAAAAGGGGAACGGCTTGCATATGCCAATTCCGTATGGGTGTTTATGGATACGCAGACTGGATGCCCGAAGCGTATTCCACAGATTATATCAGATACTTATGGTTTTGACCCGCAGATTCCAATGGAGTGCAGCGAACGTAAAATCCGCATTCCGGAAAAAGCGGAGACAAAGCCTGGGTTTGTGGTTCCCCGGTATTTTATAGATACGAACCGGCATATGAACAACAGCCGTTATGTGGAGGTCGCGCTTGAGTATCTTCCAGAGGATTTTGACGTGGGGGAAGTGCGTGTGGAATATAAACAGGCGGCTGTACAGGGGGATATCATTATTCCGAGGGTAACAGTCGAAGAAACAAGGATAACGTCTGTACTTGCAGGAAAAGATGGGACTGTGTATGCAGTAGTTGTATTTCTGCGGGAGCAGTACAGAAATAATACGGGGACATAAAAATGAAATTAGGAGAATATCAGGAATTATTTTATGTAAAAAAAGTAGATTTTGGAATTTACCTTGCCGAAAACACTTCCAGCGAGCAGCGGGTTCTTCTCCCGGCGAAACAAGTTCCGGCGGATTTGGAACTGGGCGGAAGAATCCGTGTGTTTCTTTACAGGGATTCAAAAGACAGGCTGATTGCGACAACAAATAAGCCCAGACTGGTAATTGGGGAATATGCTCCGCTTTTGGTAAAGGAAGTGGGACAAATAGGAGCTTTTCTTGACTGGGGGCTGGAAAAAGACCTGTTTCTTCCATATAAAGAAATGACAGACCAGGTAAAAGCAGGGGACACGGTTCTTGTCACGCTTTATATTGACAAGAGCAGTCGTTTGTGTGCCAGTATGAAAGGGCTGTATGCCATGCTTTCCATGGATTCCGGATACAAAAAAGACGATATGGTAACAGGGAGGGTGTATGAATTTTCCGAAAACCTTGGCACTTTTGTTGCAGTGGATGACAGGTATTCTGCGCGGATTCCGCTTTCTGAGGACACCAGAACCCTTCGGGTGGGGGATGTCATCGAAGCCAGGGTCACTGCCGTAAAGCCGGACGGCAAACTGGATCTTTCCATGCGTGAACGCGCATATATCCAGGTGGATGCAGACGCTGTAAAGCTTCTTGAAATACTGGACTCCTGCTCGGGGGTTCTTCCGTTTACCGAAAAAGCCAGTCCGGAAGTGATAAAACGCGAAACAGGACTTAGCAAGGCAGCATTTAAAAGGGCCGTTGGCAGACTCTACAAAGAACACAAAATTTCCCTTGAAGATGGAGAAATCCGTAAAACGCCAGGGTGAGAAACCACCAGTAAAAATGTGGATATGCGGATAACATCATATAAAAACAGAAAGGAATGCAGCAAAAATGAAAAACGTAATCAGTACAGACAAGGCTCCGGCAGCAATCGGGCCGTATTCACAGGCAATTGAGGTCAATGGAATGGTATATACTTCCGGAATCATTCCAGTGGTGCCGTCCACAGGAGAAATTCCGGATGGCTCCGTCGCACAGGCAGGGCAGGCATTCGAAAATCTGTCAAACCTGCTTCAGGCAGCGGGTACAGATATGGGACATGTTGTAAAAACAACTGTATTTATCAAGGAAATGAATGATTTTGCAGCAATCAATGAAGTATATGCAAAATTTTTTCCGTCCCCGTATCCGGCAAGGAGCTGCGTGGAAGTGGCAAGGCTGCCAAAAGACGTGATGCTTGAAATCGAGGCAGTGGCACTGAAAGATTAAGATGTACTGCAGCGGAATAAAAAAAACAGGTTCTGGTACCAGTGGTAACAGAACCTGTTTCGTTTGATGGCACTTATACGGAAACATCAATGTTTCCGCCCAGATTCGGGTATACGGAACGTTCCATCATCTTTGCAAGTCCATCGTTTAAGGTCTGGCTGGTTTCTAATGCCTTGTCAAGCATCGCAAGGCTTGCCTGGCCGGAAAGAGTGTTGGTATCCGCAAGGCTGACTGCGCTGAGCGCAGAAGTTACACTTCCGATTTCCATAATTCCCACCTCCTGTAATATTCCGCTCTTGTAAAGTGAGCTGCATCATTAATAGTATATTTATTATTACACAGAAAAACAGAAAATGCAATAGTAACAATGTACACCTGCGGGG
>CAYNOE010000021.1:0-21619 GCA_964398745.1 uncultured Lachnobacterium sp. | reverse complement strand
TCCGGTTCCAATCCGGGGGATGCGGTTCCTCCTCATTGAAATCCTCTACATGAAATGCTTTCTGCCTTTTCATTTTTTCATGTGCATCCACATTAAAGTCTTCCACCTTCAGACGTTCCGCATTCAGACTATTTTTCGCCAGGCCTTCTACATTCAGATCTTCTATAAAATCATCATTTAACAAATTATTTTTCACCATCAACCTACTCCCCTGGTCTGTACCACCAGTTAATAAAATCCTCTCTGCGGAACACGAAATCCATCATTCCCAGCTCCATACGTTCCCCTGTCGTCAGGCGGCTGCCAATAAATTCATTAACCGACATCGCAAAATTATCTTCCAGACACCCGACAGACTGTACCACTGCAGATTTTTTCCCGTCCCAGTCATCCACGAACTGTCCGCCAAAATCCACAATTTTGTCCCACGGATGCCGCGTATTAATAATTCTCTGTTTAATATTTTCAAAAATCACCGCCATCATGGCGTGTACCTTGGAATGATACTGAACGGGCAAATACATTTTTGCCAGACGGTGTTCTTTGTTGACGATCAGTTCCAGTCTGCCCGTACTGTTATCCGTCAAAAGGCAGAAAATACTGTCATACCCCACCTGTCTGGGATGCAGGCATACGGACTGTCCAAACGGCACGCTGCTTACAAGCTGGTGGAAATCCGCCACCATCCCCTCAAAAACAATGCCCGGGCACTCGCTTACCGTGTAAAACATAGAACGCATATATGGTGCAAGCATCTGGCAGAACACGTCACGGTTTTTCTCAAATACGACCAGCTGGTATTCCTTCTGAAACTGCTTGAAATCCGGAAAATAATTCAGCCGGTAATACTGAAACATCGCCTTTCCAAAAAAAGCAATCCTGATTGTTTTTCCTTCAAAACCATGAACAATAGTATCAATCGGGAGTTCTATTTCACATCCTTTTAAGAAAACATCCACAGAAACCGCTTTCTCAAGAAGTTTCATCTCGTTTTCATATTCTGTAATTACCGAGGCTGTGCCACTGCTTATATACTGGTTTAATGCAAGGGGATTGGACTCAAAATGCTTTACTATAATCTGCCCGATTTTTTCCCGGAGCATAAGCAGCTTTCCGTCATGTGCAACCCCGTCACGGCTGAGCCTGAGCGTCAGAAATTTCTTCTTCAGATTCAGATGGTAAGTCATATGTCTTAACCATTCCGGTTTAATCTCCAGATCCTGTTTGTCATCCGCAACAAGGAATCCCTGCTGGTACAGACTGGAGCCTCCCATCATGGATTCATGCTTGGAATTATAAATCCAGATACAGCCCTCCAGCAGTTCATCCAGCACCGTTATCGTAACAACACCAAGAATATCCGCAAACGGGTTGTCAAAAATCCAGTTCTGTCCCGAAAGTGTTACGGATTCACCGTCACATGAAATCCGGATGGGAAATCTCTGGTAAAGCATATACCGCTGCACCGCTGCAACCAGTCCTTCCAGCTGAATCTGCATTGCAAACTGCGGACGCAGGAGAAGTGTTACTTTCGTGCCGGATTCTGCTTTCTTGGAAAAAATATATTCAATGGTTTCCGCTCCTTCCATCCACTTGGCAGTAACCGGCTCCAGCGACTGCCTGTCACTGACATTCCATGCAGTATTAACGCCCCTGTCCTTTCTGGATTCAATCAGAATTGCCCTTGCAATCATAAAACCTGACAGCATCCCAATCCCAAATTCACCGACCGGCTCATACTTAAGCTGCTGCAGGGCAAATTCCTCGCTGGTATAATAACTGCATCCTACTTTTGACACGTATTTTTCAATGTCATCTGCATTCATTCCGATTCCGTTATCCTCAAATACCAGCCGCTGGGACTTTGAATCATAGGTAATCTCTATCATCGGATGGTAAAGATCCCGCATGGAATTTAATGCCTGTCTTTCCTGCAGCTCCAGAAACTCCGTTCCCCAGCTCCATTCGAGCGCCTGTCTTGTATTGCAGGCGTCCACCGCGTTTGCCAGAAATTCCCGGATACATGCATCAATATCCCCGTAAAACCGGTTACTCGCAAATGTCGATATGATGTTTTCCTGGTTCATATCTACCCTGCACTGGTTCATAGGTCATCCTCATTTAAAAGAACCGCCTGCACAAGAAACCGTTTATCAGACTCCCCCTTTACGCAGGTAGAAAGCGTAACCAGACGGCTGTCTGTGGAAAGCGGAATATCCGGCCTAAGATTTGCGTTTTTATCACCGTTGTTTACAATCCCGTCCAGATATGCCTGACGTCCTTCTTCCGACTCAAAATCATTCCCATACAGAATATGGGAATCATCTGTCTTATAGGCGGCAAAAATTTCATATATAAATACCCTGTCTCCCTTATAAAGGAAAACATAAGGATTATTTTCAAAAAAAGTACGAACCTCATAATCATGCAAATCCGCAAACATGGACGAATTACGCATATTATGTCCGTAAAGAACGGTATCAAAATCGGTAAAATCCCTGCTGTTTAGCTTTTCGGTATAAATACAGCCCGGATATCCCCTGGTTCCGTTCATATTATATTTAAGATAATAGCTGTCATCTGTCGGATGCTGCAGAACAGGATAATCTATACCTGTTCCCGGAATACAAATCCACGCGTAAATATCCGGATTCAGCTTTCTCATTGCATCCCAGTCCAGCGTTTTCTGCGGAATCTCAATTCCAGTTTTTTCCGCACCGGAAGGTTCGGTATCTGACGTCCCCCCGGTTTCTGCAGCTGTCTGTGTCTCTTCCGCCAGTTCGGTATTTACTGTCCGGGGCAACTGGTCATTCAGACGGTTGACAGTTGCTGCAAGTTTTTCGTATTCTTTCTCAGCTTCACGCTGTACGCTGTAATTTCTGATAATGATCCCAAGCGCAGCCAGAAGTGTCGCCGACAACACCAGAATAAAATAAATATAAATATTAAACTTCTTTTTAATTTTTTGTTTTTCTGTCTTTTCCATTTTCATTTCCCATCATACAGAAGGCGGCAGACACGTTCCACCGCCTTCCATAAAGATAGACAATCATACTTTATTGTTTATATCCTGTATCCAGCTTTATAATGCTTCTTTTAGTAAGAAGCGCTTTGTTTTATATATCTTACTTTAATTTCCTTAAAACCAGCCCAATTCCTGCCAGGGCAAACAATCCTGCAAGCGGCGCTGCCGGCAGGTTTTCACCTGTCTTCGGGGATTTCACATTCGTTTTCTTTGAAACGGAACTTCTGCTGCTGCCCTTGTTCGTGCTGCTGCCGGAAGATACCGTCTTACCGGATGTATCAGACCTGCCGTCTTTATAACCATCGGCATAACCATCATCATAATCCCCGTTATCCTCATCCTTCCCCGGATAATTAACCGTCACATTCTGGTTCACATTTACCGGATTGTTCTGGGTATTGTTGTTTGTCTGGGTATTATTCTGGTTGTTGTTATTGCTCTGATTGTTATTATTGTTCTGGGTATTGTTATTGCTCTGATTGTTGTTATTGTTGTTCGTCTGTGTATCGCCTGCGGTGTTGTTCGTTGTGTTGCCTGCGGGTGGATTGCTGACAGAAAGATTCACACCCTCATTATACTTTACAACAACTATAGGGGACAGCGAATACAATGTAACCGTAACTCTTCCGTTAGAAACACTGGCCGGTTTTAAAGTCTCCCATGAACCATCAGACCTCTGGTGCAGCACATAAACATTATCTCCTGCATGTACATTGCTCACATATAATGTAATTGTAATGCCTTTTGAAGTATCTGTTCCTGCCGGAACCGTCAGATTTGACATCGCTATCAGCTCTGCCGAAGAATCACGGCTGGACGCCTCTTTCTTCGCGGCGCTCACCTGCGTTGTAGTCGGTTTGTTTGCAGTAACACTAACACTTCTTCCATTTACCACGCCTCCGACCGACGTAACCTTCCTGTTTAACTCCTGTGCCTGCTGCTCCAGCGCAACTTCTGAGTCCGGAGAAGGTGCCGCAAACACCGTA
This sequence comes from uncultured Lachnobacterium sp., assembly GCA_964398745.1. Taxonomy (GTDB): domain Bacteria; phylum Bacillota; class Clostridia; order Lachnospirales; family Lachnospiraceae; genus Roseburia. The sequence goes on along the minus strand of CAYNOE010000021.1, from coordinate 17,608 downwards.
CTGCCCATAACTGCAGCCATTAATAAAGCAGTAACCACGCCCGTAAAAAACTTCTTCACTTCCTTCCACCTCCCTTCCTGAAAAATAAAAACATGGTTGTCTGTCTATAAGTAAAGTGCGCACGCACTGGATACCAAATGTAACATTCTTCCACAGGAAGAGTGTTATCTATGTACATCGCCTCCGCGCCAGCGGACTTGCATGCGATGTGCTCCTTATATCTCCTTATAAAAAACCCGCATAATCAGTTCCTGCATCTTATCCTCATCCACATGATACTCTTCATAACGTTTTCCATCCACCGGCTGTCCCATCGTTGTCTCACCCGGAACAGTATACATATCTTCATCCGCAAACTTATATCCCATCAGCTCGGTAATCAGATCCGTGAAATCCACGCTGGCAACAAGGTAATCGGAAATCGAATTATAAATTCCGACCGCCCTTGAGGAATCATCCCCTGCAAGCCTTTTCAGTTTTTTCATATAGGCAAGAATATACTGTTCCTCCCTGCGCAGGCGGTCACTTGCACTGTCAAATTTGTCCGTATCCCGGCCACGGAGATAGTAATAAGCTTCTTTTCCGTTTAATGTCACCGTCTCATTTTTCCTTAAGCTGATATTCTGCTTCGGAAAATCAATATCCTGCATCACCTCAAGTTCAACACCGCCGATTTCATCATTCATTTTGGGAATCCCGCCCATATTCATGGCAAGGTATCCGCTGACCGGAATGTTCCCAAACAATCTGGATACCGCATCTACACTGCGGGTACAGCTTAGCCGCTTGCCGTCCCCAAACGCATGCTGCAAACAAATCTGTGTATAAAAATCACCCAGATCATTTCCTTTCGGGTCACACAATCTTATATTGGTCATGGTGTTACGGTTGATGGATATTACCTTAAGCGTCTGCTTTTTTGTATCCGTCACCAGTAAAAACATCGCATCCGACTGTCCGCCTTTGGTATAATTTTCTGCCGGGGCAACCGGTTCATCATTATCCACGCCCATCATCAGGTAAGTACGGATATTGTTGTTGTATGCATAGTTCTTCCCCTTATAAGAAACCTCGCCCTCCTGCCATTTCTCCATATCCGGCGTTTCTTCGGTTTTTATAACGGTTTCTGTTGTTTCCTGCTGCATAACGGATTCCGTACCATCTTGTGCATGGATGGAATTATCCGCTTCCTGTCCCGGCTGCCCGGAAGGCGGATTGGAATTTACTGCTTCCACCTCATCCTGTCGTGAATTATTCTGTGCCATGGTCTGTACACCTGCCACAATCACCAGAACCAGTACGACCGTCATCACACCGGAAAGAAAATACAATGCCTTATGAAGCTTTTCTGATGGTTCCCGTAATTTTTTCATATTTTATCCTTTCTTACAATAAACAACAAGAACATTTACTTGTATTCCCCGTAGTAGCCTCCATAATATCCCATATCATAGCTGGATTTCTTCATCTTTACTTTATTTAATACTGCACCAAGCACCCGCACACCCGAAGCCTCAAGCTGCTTTTTGACCGTCTGAATCAGACGCCCGCTTGCCATCCCCTGCGCAATGACCAGAATCGCGCCATCACAGTGCTTTGCAATGACAGCCGCATCAATCGCCGCTCCAATAGGGGCACAGTCCAAAAGCACATAATGGAAGTGCTCGCTCCCAAATTTAAGCAGATGCTCAAAATACTGTTTTTCCAGAATCTCTGTCGGATTCGGAACCGGCGGACCTGCAAAAATCATGAACATTCCCTGTACTTCCGTACCGTAAAGCACCTCCTCCAGACGCTTCTGCCCGGAAAGGAAATGGGAAAGTCCGTAAATTTCCCCTCCTTCCGCGTCCGCTGCCCGAAGCCGCCCGACATAAACGGATTTGCGCATATCAGTATCGATTAAAAGCACCCGTTTTCCGGACTCCGCCAGCGCGCGCGCCAAATCAAGCGTCACCGTGCTTTTCCCTTCATTCGGGACTGCCGAAGTGACCACGACCGTCTGGATGTCATCCCCGCAGAACTGGATATTGGTCCGCAATGCGCGTAACGACTCCTTCATGGCATAATCCTGTTTTCTTAAATTTCCGAATACTACTGTTTTCATTATTTTTTCTTATTCCCCGACTTCCTTGCTTTCCTGTTTTTCTTTGAGGAACCGTCATATTCCGCTTCTTCCAGCGGCAGCGTACCAAGGACATTTAAGCCAAGCTTACGCTCAACATCATCCGCATTCGAAATGGTGTCGTTAAACAGATACGAGATTACCACTATCATAATCGCAAAAAAAGCGCCCAGTACACCACCGATTACCGTATTCTTCATGGTATTCGGACTGACCGGTCTCCCATCCGTATAACCCCACTGGATTGTACTAGGCGGATCCTGATCCATCTTTTCGGCAATAAAGGCAGCCCCGACCTTTGCAATATCATCTGCAATCTCTTTTGCAGCCTCCGAACTCTCATCCCTGACTGTAATTTCCAGAATACGGGAATTGGCCGGATTATTTAATGTAACTTTATTTTTTAGCGATTCATAATCATCATCCAGGCCAAGATCATCAATCACCTGTTCCAGCACCGGACGGCCTTCCACCACGACCATATAATCATTGGTCAGGCTGGTACCAGTCTGGATATCGGCAAGGCTGGTAATGGATGTACTTTTGGAAAGCACATACAGCTGTGCGGTAGACTCATATTTTGGTATCATCAGAAACTCGCTGGCTGCATAGGCAGTCCCCGCCCCAAGAAGAAGTGCCAGAAAAATCAGTTTCCAGAATGACAGTATCTCCATAAACAGGTCTTTTAAGTCAATTTCTATCTCATTGTCTATCTCCGGACCGTTATTCATTCTTATCTCCCAGTTTCAGTGCACGGCACCGTTGCATATTTTATACGGATTGTCATGCAGAAGTTTTTGTGCGTATCCCTTTCCATATTTTTTTTCCAGCAATGCCCTGCACCTGTCCATATGGCAGACCCGCCTGTTTATTCCATGGCTGTCGGATGCAACAATATCCACATTCCCGGCCTTTAAAAGTTTTTTACAGAAATGCTTAACGGACATTCCCTCCATTCCGAGAACCGCATCCGCATTCACCTGAATCCATGCGCCAAGCGCCCTGAGTTCCCCCGCATCGTCTGCTTCCAGGTTCCTGCACCGTTCTATATGGGCGATAACCGGAATATATCCATGAAAAATTAATTCCTGCGCCATCTGGTAAATATAGGAATACTCTGCTTCGTATGCAAATTCAGCAAGCACATAGGCGCTCCCCGCAAGTGTCCGGCACCTGCCGGTTTCCAGTGCATCCACCATCCGACTGTTGACATGGTACTCCGTCCCCAGAAAGAGCGAGATTCCAAGCTCCCGTGCATACGGTTCAAGCATTTCATAATGCTCCTTAATCTTTTCATTCGGATAATCAAACATCCCGTGACGGTAATGCGGCGTTAAAATGATGCCGGAAATCCCCTGCCGCTCTGCCTCCTTAAGCATTGCAGCTGATTCTTCAATTGTTTTTGCGCCGTCATCCACTCCATACAAAAGATGGCAGTGCACATCTATTATGCTGTACATATCCCCTATTATACTATACCTGATTTTTTTTCGCAATCTTTTCTGCCGTTCCCAGGCTAATACTTAATAACAGTTCAGCCCGCGCCATTCGCAAAACGCGCTTCCCGCGCTTCTCCGCTGCTTCGCAGCTATTTTTGCTCATAATCAGGCGCTCCGCTCATCGACATCCAGTCGTGTTCATTCGTGCAAGCATGATTCACCCGTCTGTCTGCCGATGGCTGAACTGTTACTTACAGTTTAAACCGGTAGCCCACACCCCAGATTGTTTCGATATACTGCGGCTTGGTGGTATTCATCTCGATTTTCTCACGGATTTTTTTGATATGCACGGTAACGGTTGCGATATCCCCGATGGATTCCATGTCCCAGATTTCCCTGAAAAGCTCGTCCTTGGTAAACACATGGTTCGGATTTTCCGCAAGGAAGGTAAGAAGATCAAATTCCTTTGTGGTAAACGGTTTCTCCTCACCGTTAATCCAGACACGGCGGGCGGTCTTGTCTATGCGGATCCCGCGGATTTCGATTACATCATTCTCCGGCGAACTGCTTCCGATCAGCCGCTCATAACGCGCCAGGTGCGCTTTTACACGCGCTACCAGCTCGCTTGGCGAAAAAGGCTTGGTCACATAATCATCCGCACCAAGTCCGAGACCCCGGATTTTGTCAATATCGTCCTTTTTGGCCGAAACCATAAGAATCGGCGTATTCTTTTTTTCACGAATCTGGCGGCAGATTTCAAAGCCGTCCGTCCCCGGCAGCATCAGGTCGAGGATAAAAAGATTGAATTCCTCGTTCAGCGCGCGTTCCAGCCCGCTTTTCCCATCATTTTCAATCTCCACCTCAAAGCCGCTTAATTCCAGATAATCCTTTTCCAGGTCTGCAATCGCCACCTCATCCTCGACAATCAATATTCTACTCATTTGCTGGTACCTCCTGATATTTTCGAATTACAAAGTACATGGTCGTACCGGAATCCTCCTTGCTGGTTGTCCAGATTTTCCCGCCATGGTCTTCTATAATTTTCTTTACAATGGAAAGGCCGATTCCGCTTCCGCCTGTAGCGGAATTCCGCGATGCATCCGCACGGTAAAAACGGTCGAATATATACGGCAGGTCTTTCTGCGCAATCCCCTGTCCGTTGTCCTCAATTTCCACCTGTATAAAATCACCCACATCCTTGATGCGGATGTTGATGAACTTTTCTGTTTTGTCCATATATTTTATTGAATTTCCAATGATATTGTTGACCACACGGCGTATCTGCTCCGGATCCGCAATAATCACAGTATCCGAAAGGGCGTAATTATAATAGGAAAGCCCGATACCCTTTGCCTCCAGATCCAGCCCGATTTCCTCCACGCAGTCCTTAAAATATTCCGCAACATTAATTTTTGCAAAGTTATAGGGAATACGGTTCGTGTCAATCTTGGAATACAGCGTCAGTTCATTAATCAGTGTATCCATTTCGTTGGTTTTGTTATAAATGGTACGGGCATATTTATCAATTTTTTCAGGCGTGTTGGCAACCCCGTCTATAATACCCTCCGCATATCCCTTTGCTGCTGTAATCGGAGTTTTTAAATCATGCGCGATATTGCTGATTAACGCCTTGTTTTCGATTTCATTGTTCAGCTTTTCCTCTGCATTGTCTTTAAGACGCTGGCGCATCTGTTCAAACGTCGTACAAAGCTGCCCGATTTCGTCCTCCCCGCCCCCGTCAATCGTAAAATCCAGGTTGCCTTCCTTGATATTTTCAGCCGCAGTCTGAAGCTTCCTGATTGGCGTAATCAGGCTCCGGTATGTCCACAGAAGCATCATGAACGCGGTCAGAAGCAGAATGAGCACAATTGCAACCACGCCTCCCGTTATAAACTGCCGCATCTGCGGAACCACGCCCTGCATGGCAGTTATAATGAATACCGAGGACTTTTCCCCGGCAGAATTTAAAAAATCCACCTGCTTTACCAGAATCCCGTAATCCTCGTCAATATAGCTTTCCACGCCGGACTCCGGATCCGCGCTTCCGTATGCGGCAAGGGATTTTAACAGCCTGAGGTTTCCCCTGCTGCCGTTATATGAAAATTTTTTTCCGGTGCGGACAGCCAGATAGGAATATTTCTGTCCCAGGTCTTCATTAATTTCATTTAAAAAAGCCTGGTTCTCCAGCTTCTCCGGTTCGTATTCCGCCGCCTTTTTTATTTTTTCAAAATCCAGGACCGTATAGCGGTTTAAAACCTGGACCGAATTCATAAGGCTGTAGGCACTGGCATTTCTGATTCCGTCATTCTGCCTGACGGCGCGCATCTGGAAATTGCAGAATGCCGCAATCGTAATACCCGCAAGCAGCGTCGGAACAAAAATGATAATGCAAAAGGAAATCATCAGTTTTGTTTTAATCTTCATGGTATTCTATTCCTTCATTATAATAAGGCACAGGACGTTTCGTCCTGTGCCTATTATAACATTCTTTCATACAAAATAATGTAAACTTTTCATAAACTCAGTTTACAGATATTTCCTGAGAACATCCGCCTTGTCGACTGCTTCCCATGGCAGGTTTAAATCGCTCCGTCCAAAGTGACCGTATGCCGCTGTCTGGCGGTAAATCGGTCTGCGTAAATCAAGCATTTTGATGATTCCTGCCGGACGCAGGTCAAAGTTTTCACGGATGATTTCTACCAGCTTTTCATCAGAAATCCTGCCTGTCCCAAATGTATCCACCATCACGGAAGTCGGCTGTGCCACACCGATTGCATAGGACAACTGGATTTCACAGCGTTTTGCAAGCCCTGCCGCAACAATATTCTTTGCAACATAACGCGCCGCATATGCTGCGGAACGGTCCACCTTGGTGCAGTCCTTGCCGGAAAATGCCCCGCCGCCATGACGTGCATATCCGCCATATGTATCCACTATAATCTTACGCCCGGTCAGTCCTGCATCCCCGTGCGGCCCGCCGGTTACGAAACGCCCGGTCGGATTAATGAAAAATTTGGTCTTGTCGTCAACCAGTTCCTTCGGAAGCACCGGATCAAACACCTTTGCCTTAATGTCCGCATGAATCTGCTCCTGTGTCACATCCTCATCATGCTGGGTGGAAAGCACGACTGCTTCCAGTCTCTTCGGCTGTCCGTTCTCATCGTATTCCACGGATACCTGTGTCTTGCCGTCCGGCCGCAGATAAGGAAGCGTCCCGTCTTTTCTGACCTTCGTAAGCTGCAGTGCAAGCTTGTGCGCAAGCGCAATCGGATACGGCATCAGCTCCTCCGTTTCATCCGTGGCATAGCCAAACATCATTCCCTGGTCACCGGCCCCGGTATCCAGATCGTCCGTAAGCGAACCTTCCTTTGCCTCAAGTGCCTTGTCCACGCCCATGGCAATATCCGCAGACTGCTGGTCAAGCGCAACAAATACCGCACAGGTATTTCCATCAAATCCGGTTTTTGAGTCGTTATAGCCGATTTCATTTACCGTCTTTCTGACAATTGCCGGAATGTCAAGCACTGCCTTCGTGGTAAGTTCTCCCGTAACCAGAATAAATCCTGTACAGCTTGCAGTCTCACATGCCACGCGGCTCATCGGGTCCTGCTCCATGCACGCATCCAGAATCGCGTCAGAAACAGCGTCGCATACCTTGTCCGGATGCCCTTCTGTCACGGACTCGGATGTAAATAATCGTTTTTCCATGTTTTTTCTCCTTTTTGTGTGTTTAATTTTTGGTTTCCCGGTCAAATATCCGCGCCAGCGCAGCTGGCTGGCCCGTTGCCCGAGGAAATAAAAAAATCCGCTTGAAAATAAGCGGATAAAATTATAAAGATAATCAAATCCTCTTATTGATCGACTCCCGTTAAGCTTTACTTAACGATACTGACGGCTGAACCGGCAGCAGCGCTCAGGTTAGCACCTACCACATATGTGGGGTTGCTGTGACTTCACAGATCCTATGTATCTCCATCACTCTGAATAAGAGAAAGACTCAATATGAAATTTAACTTCTTTATATCTGTTAGAATACTCTTCTTTCTGATATATGTCAAGCAGTTTATTGACTTTTTCCAAAAGAATAATTATACTATAGAAAGAGACTGAAACAGAGATTATACTTGGAGGAAAAAAATGGGTAATCCAGAACTTAACGAACCGGAAAAAGAAACAAACATTCCAGAATCCGGAACAGACATTAAAAGAACGCATGCTGCGGAAAGCAAAAGCCACTCACAGAAAGTTGCTGCCTCTGCGGAATTCCATGAATTCCAGATCCAGTACATACAGGCAACCGACCAGATGAAGCATGCATTTGCCGGTGCAATTAAAGACAACGCAACGATTGACACCCAGCTTCTGCTTGGCAGTGTTGCAGACCTTTTCCGTTCCCGCAATACGATTTCCGAATTATTTGACATGATTTTTAATATGCGTGCCGTTGCAAATTCCGTCTATGCACACAGCCTGAATGTCGCATTGATTTCCCGGATGATCGGCCGCTGGCTCAAATACAGCCAGCAGGATCTGGACATCCTTACCATTGCCGGACTGTTACATGACACCGGAAAGCTAATGATTCCGGAGGAACTTTTAAACAAGACAGAGGCGCTGACCGATGAGGAATTCGCCCAGATTAAGCAGCATCCGACGCTTGGTTACAACCTGTTGAAGCAGCAGCCGGATATGGACTCCCGTATCAAAAAAGCAGCCCTGATGCATCACGAACGCTCCGACGGCAGCGGCTATCCGTCAGGACTGACCGGGGATTCCATTGACAGCTATGCAATGATCGTGGGAATCGCAGACGTATACGATGCCATGACCGCCGCGCGTTCATACCGCTCCCCGCTCTGCCCGTTTGAAGTCATTGCCAATTTTGAAAAAGACGGTTTCCAGAAATACCACGCCAAATATATTCTGACCTTTCTGCAGCAGATTGCCGCAACCTACCAGAATAACCGCGTGATTTTGAGCGATGGCAGAAGCTGTAATATCGTTCTTTTAAACCAGAACTCACTTTCCCGTCCGCTTGTCCAGTTTGACGACAACACCTGTCTGGATCTTGCCACGGCCAGCAAGGATTTATATATTAAATCCGTTCTTTAAAATTAACCGCAGAATAAAAATCTGCCCGTATCTGGCAAAAACAGGATATAGGGCAGATTTATATTTGTCTTAAAGCTTTTCCAGCTCTTCCATCCAGATTGTGGCGCAGGCATCGCTTGGCATCCTTAAATCCCCCCGCGGCGAAACCGCAACAGAACCGACCTTCGGTCCGTCCGGCAGGCAGGATCGCTTGAACTGCTGCGCAAAGAAACGGCGGCAGAATGTTTTCAGCCACTGTAATATAAACGCATCCTCATAACGGTCACAAAACGCAGCCTTCGCCAGCCTGTAAATTTTCGCAGGGGCAAATCCAAGGCGCAGCATATAGTACAAAAAGAAATCATGAAGTTCATACGGCCCGACCAGGTCCTCGGTCTTCTGGGAAATCTTTCCCTCTTCTGGCGGCAGAAGCTCCGGGGATACCGGCGTATCCAGCACGTCAGAGAGTATCCCTGCAAGCTGTTCGTCCCCACAGGTGTGCGCGTAATAACGCACCAGGTGGCGGACAAGCGTTTTCGGCACGGACGCATTGACCGCATACATGGACATATGGTCGCCGTTATAGGTCGCCCAGCCAAGCGCAAGCTCGGACAAATCGCCGGTTCCGATCACCATACCGCCTTTTTTGTTTGCAACATCCATAAGAATCTGTGTCCGCTCCCTTGCCTGCCCGTTCTCATAGGTAACATCATGCACCGATGCATCCTGCCCAATATCTGCAAAATGCACGTTCACCGCGTTTTTAATATCAATTTCCACAAACTGCACCCCCAGCCTTCCGATCAGCTGGACCGCGTTCTCATAGGTGCGCCCCGTTGTCCCAAAACCCGGCATGGTAACGGCAGTTATCCGTTTCCTGTCCCAGCCAAGCAGGTCAAACGCCTTTACTGTGACAAGCAGTGCAAGCGTGGAGTCCAGCCCCCCGGAAATCCCAAGCACGGCACATTTACTTTTTGTATGCTCCAGTCTTTTCTTAAGCCCCATTGCCTGTATCATCAGGATTTCATCACAGCGTTTGTTGCGGTCTTTACTGTCCGCAGGCACAAACGGCGAAGCGTCCACATGCCTGGTCAGCTTTGTTTCCGTAATTTCAAGGGAAAATTCTATTGTTTCATGGTCATCCGCAATCTGAAACGTACTCATCCGGCGGCGCTCCTCCATAAGCCGCTCCACGTCAATTTCCCCGCAGAGCATTCCATGCCCGAAACGCGCTGATTCCGCAATCATATGTCCGTTTTCTGCAATCATATTATGTCCGGAAAAAACAAGGTCCTGTGTGGATTCCCCCTCGCCCGCCGAAGCATAGATATAGGCGCAGACCAGCCGCGCGGACTGCCCCTTTACCAGCTCCCTGCGGTAGCTTTCCTTTCCCGTAATTTCATTGGACGCGGAAAGATTTACAATTACATCCGCTCCCGCAAGCGCGTGTGCAATGCTCGGCGGCTGCGGCGTCCACAGATCCTCGCAGATTTCCACCGCCACCCGGAGCTTCGGAAGCTCGCTGCAGACGAATACCATGTCTGTATCCACTAAAACCTCCGTCCCGTCCGGCAGATATGCCTGCGTACACAGGTTCTTTCCACTGGCAAAATGCCTTGCCTCATAATATTCATTATAGTTCGGGATATAACTCTTTGGCACCATGCCAAGCACCTGCCCGTGCGAAATAACCGCCGCCATATTGTAAAGCTTCCCCTGCACCTCATATGGAAGTCCCACGAAAAACAGCGCGTCCATTTCCCCGCTTTCTTCCGCAATCTTCATAAGCTCCTGCCCCGCGCTGTCCAAAAGCTTTTCCTGCAGAAACAAATCCTGGCAGGTATATCCGGTCAGGCAGAGTTCTGGAAATACCACAAGCTTTGCCCCGTTCTCCACTGCCTCATGCATCTGCCCACGAATAAGCTGACCGTTATATTTACAGTCCGCCACCCTGATTTTTGGCGTAACCGCTGCTACTTTTACAAATCCCTGTCTCACTTCACAAGCTCCTTTAACTCATCAATATCAAATACATATGCCTTGTTACAAAACTGGCACTTTACCTCAATGCTTTCCCCGTCATTTATAATAGAATCCAGATCCTTTCTGCTGATGGTGGAAAGCGCGCGTTTTACCCGTTCCTTTGAGCAGTCGCAGGCAAAGGCAGCAGGCTGCCTGTCATATACCGTCAAATCAAAATCCCCAAGAATTTCTTCCAGAATTTTTTCCGGGGAAAGCCCTCTGTCCAGCATCACAGTCACGGAATCAATTTCCGTAATCTTTTTTTCCAGCCTTTCCACCACTTCATCCCCCGCACCCGGCATAAGCTGCAGGATAAACCCGCCTGCCTGCTTTACGGTATTATCCGGATTCATTAAAACGCCAAGCCCGACCGCAGACGGCACCTGCTCGGAGATTGCAAAGTAATAGGTAAGATCTTCGGCAATTTCCCCGGTCTGCAGCTCACACTGCCCCACATAAGGCTCTTTCAGTCCCAGATCCTTAATTACGCTTAAAATCCCAAGATCCAGCGCTTTTCCGACATTCAGATGCCCTTCGGCATTCGGCGGAAGATCCACCACGGGATTTAGCGCAAAACCCTTGACATTCCCGTGCGAATCGGCTGTCACAGTCAGCCCCTTCGCCGGACCGCTGCACTGAATCTGCAGCGTTAAAATGTCCTTTTCGCCTTTTAACATGCTTCCCATCATTGCCCCCGCGGAAAGCAGCCGCCCGAGCGCCGCTGTCATAATCGGGGATGTATTATGCGAAACCCTTGCATCCTCCACCATCTTCCTCGAAGTAATTGCATAAGCGCGTATCGACGCATCTGCCGCCGATGCACTGATCATATAATCTTCCATTATGTTCTCCTTTTCTTCCTGTGTTTATCCAGTTCTTATTTCTGAAACACAAAAGTCGCCCGTTCGCTTTTTTCGCACACTGCTTCCTTTGTATAATCATCATAAATCCCGCGGCAGGCAAATCCTGCCTTCCCTGCCATCTTCTGCACATCCTCAAGGGAATAGTTTCTCTGAAAATGGGTTTCCGTATACCTTCTGAACAGCCCGTTTTCCTCCGGAACAAAAAGCGTCAGGTCATATTCATTCACCGCCGTCTTTTCATCATAGAAATTCTCCCAGATAAACGCGCCCTCTTTCCGGCTCTCCGCAAATGTCCCGTCGCCAAGCATTACGCGGTATTTGTAATCCGTATTCATGTCAAACAGAAAAATACCGCCGTTTTCCAGATAGCGGTACACCCGCAAAAACGTTTCTTCAAGCTCCCCGTCCTGCAAAAGATAATTCAGGCAGTCACAAGCACTGTAAACCGCCCTCACGCAGCCATCCAGTTCCAGCTGCTGCATTTCCTGGTGCAGATAAAAAATACCGTCTTTTGCGGACTCCGCCCGTGCTGCCGCCAGCATATCCACGGAGCTGTCCACCCCCGTCATGTCATAGCCTTCCAGCGCCATATACCTGGTCAGCTTTCCCGTGCCGCACCCGAGATCCAGGACAGGCCCGTCTGTAATCCCATATTCCCTTAATACCCGGCAGATATACAAACTCCACTCCTTATAGGGAACATTATCCATAAAAAGGTCATAAACCTGTGCAAAAGCCGTATAAGCATCCATAAATTCCTCCCTGTGATTTCCATCCATATCTTCTGGTATTCCAAAAACAATCTTGATAAATCCATCCGAAACTATTATACTATGTAATATCCTTTACAGGACATTATATAACACCGAAAGGACATCAGGACATGCAGGACAACTACGAACACTATATCTCAAAAAACATCCAGTCTTTTTATAAGAGAAGGCTCTTTTCCCCGGTTATTTATCTGCTCTTTCTGGCAGTGCTGTGGCTCATTTTCCCGCTGGGAAACATGCTGCGCCCAAAAGCCCTTTCCGCTGTCACTCCTGAATCTCTCCAGACCAGAAAAAACTATGTCCATGCCACATTCCATGATCTGAAATTCAGCGGCTATATAAACACCCTGCGCGGACAGACCGCAGGCTACTATTATTATACCATGTATAAAGGCCAGTGTTTTATTGTCCTTTTATCCCCGCGCACCTGCGAGGAAGGGCTTCCAGCCATCGACACGCTTAAAGTAACCGGCCGCATCATAAAAGGAAAAAACAATTACGCCAGGCTCCTGTCCCATATTGCAGCAGACCTGGACTGGAGCAGCGAAGGCATCCAGTCGCAGATGTCTGAATATTTTTTCAGCGAGCCGGATTACCATCCGCTCACCACGCGGATTCTGTTTGCCGTTTACTTTGCAACAATGATTTATACCCTGTTTTATCTTTCCGCATGCATCCTCTACATCCGGGCGCCGCACCTTTCGCCGCAGTGCCAGAACCTTGTGGTATTCGGGCGTCCCGCAAAGCTTTTGGCGCAGGCGGAAGAAGAACTTGCCACCTTACCGCAGCTTGCAACGGAGGATATGTTCATTACTGAGCACTTTTTTATCATGACGTCCGCGGTTGCGAACGCAGTCGTACCGATTAATGAAATACTCTGGATATACAAGCATTCCACACTGCACAAATTCCTGTGGTACCATTTCAGCATTTCCTATACGCTGCATATTACCACAAACAAGCATCTGCATATCCACTGTCCCAAAAACACCAAATCCGATATCGACGGTATCATGGACTATCTTGCCGAGGCCAACCACAATATTCTGGTTGGTTTCAGTGAAGAAAACCGCCTGAAAGTACAGGCGGTACAGGGAAAACCATTTCATATTGAAAAGCTTTATGCGCTGCTTCACCATAAAAGCGGACAGGAAAACTAATTTGTTACAAGATACACTGCGGCAAACGAAATCACGATCTGGATAATCGCGAACCGGAATACCACCTGCGCATTGGACCAGCCGCTTTTCTTACGCACATGGTCATGAATTGGTGTAGTCACATTTGTTAAAATATGGATTTTCAGAAAACGGAGCAGGGAAACCTTTATCAGACCCAGCCCCCCGTCTATAATCAGCATGGCAGCCACGAGCAGATACATAAACGGGCTTTTCATCTTAAGCACTGCAACCGCGATAAAAATCCCCATCGCGCGGGAGCCTGCATCCCCCATCAGAAGCTTGCTCGGAGTTGCATTGTACCACAGGTATCCCAGCAGGCAGACCACAAACAGCAGGATACAATAATTAAAATTATCCTCAATGTTTAACAGGTTATCCAGAATAAACACTGTCATCAGTGAAATAATGGAAAGCGTCCCGGACAGCCCGTCCACTCCGTCCGTACAGTTCGTCACATTGATGGACGCCCAGACCAGAATCACCGTCAGTATGCCAAATACCACCGGGGAAAGCGTAAGTGTCGTCTTTGCAAACGCAAGCGTAACCGTACTGGAATTATAGCGCAGGTACACGATTGCCGTCACCACGGCTACCGCCAGGTCAAGAAACCCTTTCAGATATTCATTCCACGGCGTTTCCGCCGCATCGTCAAAAAATCCGGTGAACATTTCAATCACGACAAGCACGAGATAAAATACGATTTCCGCATTGATCTTCCCAAACAAAAGCGCCGCCGCAACAAACACCAGCACAAAAATAATGCCCGCCCCTCTCGGTTTTCCGGCAGAAAGTTTGCCGTCATGTGCAAACTGCCGCCCCATGTCCTTTGGGAGAAAGCGGTGAAATCTGGCAATCGCAATACAGGTTGCCGCAAATGCAAACAGGATTCCGACAAACGCAATCCTGGAATATTCAAATGTATTTGTGAAATAATCAATCATGGATTCTGTTACTCCTTAATTCGGTCGAGTTCGGTCAGATTAATACCGGACGCTGTCAGTATCACTTTTAATTCAATATACCTTATCTTCATGGCCTTATAGCTTTCTGAATCCCTGTCCGAAAGAATCATATAACCCTGCAGTCTTGAAAATTCCTCAACAGACAGCTTCAGCATTTCTTTTTCCGTCATAAGAGCACCCCCTCTAACTGAACATTCTTCCATGTCATACCTGCCTATATAATTATAACAAATGTAAATTCTGGTGTAAAGTTTTACTTGCATTTTCCCGTAAATGTGTTATCATATATTTATTCATGCACTCACTCGCGTTAAGGCGTTAAAGTGTTAAACAGCCAGATAGGACAAAGGAGGATTTAAAAATGGCGCAAAAGGGAGACTTAATGACTGTGCGTTCCGACATCCGCGTACTGGATGCCACCATAAGGGACGGGGGACTGGTAAACAATTTTATGTTTTCCGATGAATTTATAAACGCACTCTACCGTGCAAACGTCAAGGCCGGTGTTGACATCATGGAGTTTGGATACAAGGCGTCCAAAGAGCTTTTTGATGTAAACAAGTTCGGGAAATGGAAATTCTGTAACGAGGAGGATATCCGCGCCATTGTCGGAGACAACAATTCAGACCTGAAAATTTCTGTTATGGCAGACGTTGGACGCTGCGATTACAAGCATGACATTGTGGATAAAAAAGACAGCGTGATTGATATGGTCCGCGTGGCAACCTATGTACACCAGATGCCGACTGCAATTGACATGATTGAGGACGCCAAAAGCAAGGGCTACGAAGTCACCTGCAACATTATGGCAATCTCCAACACCCAGGAAGGCGATGTCAACCAGGCGCTTCAGATGGTCGGGGAAAGCGGCGCAGACGGCATATACATTGTGGACAGTTACGGTGCGCTCTATCCGGAGCAGATCCGGCGCATCACGGATTTATATATGGAATACGCGGAAAAATACGGCAAATACATCGGAATCCACGCGCACAACAACCAGCAGCTTGCGTTTGCCAACACCATCGAGGCTGCCGCAGACGGCGCAAGCCTTCTGGATGCAACAATGATGTCCATGGGACGCGGCGCCGGGAACTGTGCCATGGAACTGCTTTTGGGATTTTTGAAAAATCCGAAGTTTAATATTTTCCCTGTACTGAAATTCATCCAGGAACAGATGCTTCCGCTGAAAGAAAGCGGCTCCCTCTGGGGATACGATATCCCGTATCTTCTGACCGGCCAGCTCAACCAGCACCCGTCAGCCGCCATTGACTACACAAATGCAGGCAAAACGGATTACGCTGATTTCTACACGGATTTATTAGACAAATAAATCATATCTGCCGGTAGAGATTAGGGACTGCCGCAATCTCTTCCATCATACACATTTCCTTCAGGGCGTCGGCATTCCCCTCGGAATGTTCGACCTCCTTGGAAAAAATTCTTGCGATGTCAATGCGGTCTGCAAGCGTATACCGTCCCTTTTCATGATAACGCATTACATCCATATCCCGGATTACAAGTGTGCTGGTTACCACAAGCTTCGCATACGAAAGCACATCGAAATCAAAAACCGCATTCATCAAATACCGGAACGTAAAATAAACCAGAATCTGTTCATACGCATCCGGCATATATCCGTCCGAGTCCAGATATTCCTTTACCAGACTTTCATAGGAATCCCCGGAGAAAATCTCCGCGAATCCGTCCCTGATATGAACCCATTCATCATCGAGAACCTCCATATCAAGAAAAACAAAAAAACGCTCCCGGAAATCCCCATAACAGAGCCTGCGCTCCGGCACCCCTTTCATATCCGGCTCCCAGCCCCCAGGGCTTAACACGCCTGCGTCCGCATGGGCCAGATAAAGGTTCGTAATCTCCTGCGCATGTTCTGCCAGAAGCAGGAAACGGCACATCCGCTCCCGGACAGACCGGCTTCTGTCCTGCAAAATGGCAAATGCCATTTCCTGCACCTGTTCCAGAAAGCGGATATAATTTTTATCCTCTTCCTGTTCATCGTCTGCTTCCCCGTCTTCACCGGAATAATAATCCTGCATTTTGCGCTCCACGAACTTCACCGGAGCATTTCGGGAAAACAGAATCCTCCCCGCCTCCTCACAGGAAAGGGCGAGTCCTTTCTGCATCACCTTCCCATAGACCAGAAAAAAGCGCGGATACTCTGTACAGACAGTACAAAGAGCCTCCTCGCCCAACGCGGTATAAAGGTCACACAAATTATTATCATTCAGCATGGCACACCGCTTCGGTCCCTTCAGACGGAAACGGTACCCACCATCTTCTGCCGTGTACATATTCGCCCTGATGTAACCGGCAAACTCATCTTCACAGCTGCTGTAATACTCATAGGAATCCTCGTCAATATCAATCTCCCATCCCACACAGCAGCTGTCCCTGCAGCGGTCTGCAATGCAGGAAAACTCACTGTAGTAATCCGGTACACGCAAAATCACGATATCTGCCCTTCTTCCTTTCCGTTATTACGGGTATGCTTCTTCATCCGTTCCTCCATAAGTGATTCCCAGTCCGGATCCTCATTGCCCCTGAAATAATTATACGCAATATACCCCATACACCAGATCAGACCGGTAAGGGTAGTGGAAAACAGGATTTTTACAGCGCACACCAGTACAAGCGTAAAGGTAAGCTCTCCGGACATAAGGGAAACTACCAGCATATGAACCGGAATGCAGAGCATTTTCCAGATTCCATAATAAGCAGCACCGATAATACCTGCAAGATAACAGCACAAACCAATGGTAATGCATATCCGCTTTTTCATATGATATACTCCTTTCATACTATATCTGCCTTAGGTAATGACAGAATTTACGCATTTTCACGGACTTTGCAGCAAAGTGCAAAGTCCCAAGCTGAACTGTTACAATTATTCTGCTATAACAAGGTGGTTATATTGTCTGGTTTTGTTCAAATCCAGAATACGCTGGTTGGATGAACCCCGGAATTTCAGGGAAATATCCTTAAGTTCCTCCACAAACGGTCCGTCAACCAGAATATCAATCAGGGAAAGCAATTCGTCTGTGTCTTTTGTATGCTTTCTGCCGCCGGGCACAAGATCCTTATCATAAATATATCCGGTAAATGCCCAGACATTCTTTGCGGGATAAGCTTTT
>CAYNOE010000020.1:19161-21669 GCA_964398745.1 uncultured Lachnobacterium sp. | reverse complement strand
GTACATATATTATTTGAAATAACAGTTTTGCATTTGGCGGAAACGGAAAAATTCCATAAAATTTAAAATTTTACATATTTTAGAGGGTTGTTAGTAATACTATATTTGCAATAAAACTTAGAAAGAGGTGCAATATGGTATTAACAGAAAAGGAACAGACTACAATCGAGGATCTTCGCACGCAGGAACAGTCCTGCATTGAGAAGTACAAAAGATACGGACAGGAAGCGAAAGACCCGGTTCTGCGCGATTTGTTCGGGGATCTTCAGCAGGAGGAGGAAAAGCATTACAATACGCTGGGACAGGTGTTAAACGGCACAGTTCCGTCCTGCAACTGCAATGACAGGGAAGGCGCACAGTACCAGCCAAAGGCAACCTATGATTCACTGACCAACTCCGAGGACAAGAAAAACGACTGTTTTCTTGCCACGGACTGTATCGGTACAGAAAAAATGGTTTCCGGCGAGTACAATACAAACGTCTTTACCTTCGGGGACACCAGGGTAAGAAAGCTTCTGGCAGACCTCCAGGTGGAAGAGCAGAACCACGCGGAGCGGCTTTACAAGTACAAAACAGTTAATGGTATGTCATAACTGAATCAGAAAGAATTACCACAGTCCCGCCATGGACAGCTTTTGTTTGCGGCGGGGCTGTTTTTGTTTAGTATGATTTTGCAAGTCTGCCGGTGGCTGAACTGTTACGTTGTAATTAAGTGAAAAATCCGCTATACTGTAGGAAGTGAACAAGTATGGCGGATTTGTTGTTTGGAGGGAATATGGCAGGAAAAGTTGCAATTGGATACCAGGATTTTGAAAAACTCCGGATGAGGGAGGTGTTTTATGTAGATAAGACGGATTTTATACGGGAATGGTGGGAAAGCGGAGATGATGTAACACTGATTGCCCGTCCCAGACGCTTTGGGAAGACGCTGAACATGAGTATGCTGGAATGTTTTTTTTCTTTAAAGTATAAAGACAGGGGAGAGTTGTTTGAAGGGCTTTTGGTCTGGCAGAATGAAGCATATAGAAAGCTGCAGGGAACTTATCCGGTTCTGTTCTTAAGCTTTGCCGGGGTTAAAGAAACTTCTTTTCCGGAGGCCAGGAAAAATATTTGCCGTTGTATAGAGGAATTGTACAACAAACATGATTTTTTGCTGGAGGGTAATCTTTTAAATGATAAGGAAAAGGAATTTTATCAGGAGGTTTCCGCAAATATGCCGGACAGTGTGGCAGCAATGTCCCTGAGGTCGCTGGCAGATTTTCTGGGCAGGTATTATGGGAAAAAAGTAATTATTCTTCTTGATGAATATGACACGCCGATGCAGGAGGCATATGTGGCAGGTTACTGGAAGGAAATGGTTTCCTTTATCAGAAGTCTGTTCAATTCCACGTTTAAGACAAATCCGTTTCTGGAGCGGGCGGTCATGACGGGAATTACGAGGGTGAGCAAGGAATCCATTTTTTCGGATTTAAATAATCTGGAAGTAGTTACCACAACATCAGATAAATATGCGACAGCTTTTGGATTTACTGAGCAGGAAACCTTTGCCGCGCTGGAGGTGTGCGGTCTTGGAACGGAAAAAGAAGAAGTAAAGCGGTGGTATGACGGGTTTGTGTTTGGAAACCACAGTGATATTTACAATCCATGGTCGATTATCAATTTTCTTGATAAGAAAAAGCTGGGAACCTACTGGGCGAATACGAGTTCCAACAGTCTGGCCGGAAAGCTGGTCCGGGAAGGAAGCCCGGTAGTGAAGGAGAATTTTGAAACGCTGATGCAGCGGGGAACTATTACGGCTGCCGTGGATGAGCAGATTGTCTACAACCAGCTGGATGAGGATGAGGATGCGATATGGAGCCTTCTTCTGGCAAGCGGTTATCTGAAAGCGCTTTCGGTGGATGACACGCCGTTCAGGCAGGGACTGGGCGCTGCAGAGTATACGCTGGCACTGACCAATATGGAGGTGCGCTCCATGTTTGCCTCCATGATACGGGGATGGTTCAAGGGACGCTCCAGGGGGGATTACAACGGCTTTATCAAGGCACTTCTGGCGGATGACAGAAAGCTGATGAATATTTATATGAACAAGGTTGCGCTGGATACCATCAGCCACTTTGACAGCGGAAACCATCCGTCAGAAAATGAGCCGGAGAGGTTTTACCATGGGTTAGTGCTGGGGCTTCTGGTGGATTTGTATGACAGGTATGCCATCACCTCAAACCGTGAGAGCGGCTACGGCCGGTATGATATCATGCTTGAACCCAAAAGCAGTGAAGATCCTGCGGTAATCATGGAGTTTAAGGTACACGACCCGGATGAGGAAAAGACGCTGCAGGATACCGTTGCCTCCGCGCTTGGTCAGATCAGGGAAAAAAAGTATGCGCAGTCACTGCTGGCCAGGGGGATTCCGGCAGAAAGAATCCGCAGTTACGGCTTTGCGTTTGAAGGGAAGAAGGTGCTGGTTGGCGGAGAAGTGCATAATAAAAAATAATAAAAATTTAAGTTACC